>JAYSSF010000103.1:0-30848 GCA_043720715.1 bacterium | reverse complement strand
ATAACATTTAGTCATTGTGCTAAATTAGTTCTAAATAACAGCTCTATTATGCTGTTTTCTAGGTTATTTAGCCACACTAAATTTTCTATTTAGCCTAGTTTCTGGTAGCGGTTGGTTCATTCGTAGTGTTCTGAGGAAAGAAATCAAAGCTACTTCAAAAGGCAATCAACAATCAGCTAGTATAGTGGCAAAAATGATTGAAAAAATGTAATAAATAATACAAACATCACCCCTTCAGAAGGTCTCTCCTTGCGAGGGATTTTCTTTTTTAGGGTAAATTTGTAGGGATGTATTTTTATATGTCCTCTATTGTGATAGATACAAAAAAAACGGACGGCCCATGTTGCCGTCCCCTACAACCAAAATACAAAAACGGATTTATCCCTACATCCCTGCAACATAAAAAGACGCGTTGCCACGCGTCCCTACACAACCCTATTCTAAAATCTGCGTCCCATAATGAATCGTCAAATAGTATTTCTTCCCACTAAATGCAATCCCTAATCACTGAAGACCAAAGTTTTTATGAGTAAGTGCTCTATAGTGGACACCATTGTAGCTGCGTTCTTTGTAGAAGAAGTTCCAAGTACTACGAGTAGCTTCGATCACCTCATCGGTACAATCGGCCTCACGACAACTCCACATCCCTCGTCAGATCGACTCAGAGAAAGTAGCACGACTTACATTGCGAAACACAATCGGCGAACCAGTCAGCTCTTCTCATTTCCACTTAAACCACTGTACGAGTCAGTTATAGTTATAATATCCATCAGACGACTTACGCTTGTGGGAGATAGACCCAATCGAAGCACTATAGTCTGACCAAGCCTGAGCCGTCATATTCAAACGCCAATCAGCAGCATATGCACCACGGTCACCAAGCTGTTCAGTTCTCAGATAGTTGGTCCATTGTAACCATGTATCTCTGACTTGACTCATGTCGACATACTGCCAATCATTGAGATAGACGAGATCTTGTGTGACAGCTCATGAGTCCACTAATCACGAAGCAACAGCACCAGAAGCAGTTGCTCCAGAAGTAAGATTAGTTGATATAACCTGAGCATTTTCAACTTTGACGATAATGTCTTTGTCCCACGAGGCAAATACGCTCGATCCAGCCAAAATCACAATCATCACTACTGTCCAAACAATAATCTTAGCACGAGTCACTGACGAATAATTCATAGATACAATTACTACTAAAGCTCCGCTTGTTCAAAGAACTGGAGGATTTTATTTACCTTCTCACTATACACAAGACGGTAAATTGGAATACGATAATATACACAAGGTATGATAAAATGCAAGCGCTGACCAAATCATGCTTTTGCTTGCTGATAGAGTTGCAGTGTCTCATCGATGCCATATTCCCATCGCTTCCAAGTTTGAATACGATCTCAGTATTGTGTGATAATCTCCTCAGGAAGTACATCTCACTCCTCCGCTGGGAAATTAATGATCTGATAATCTGGATAATCTTGCATCCACTCATGGAACTGAGTGATAATTTCCTGGTTTGTGTGTTTGGGAATGAAGTTTATGAGAATATATGGTTGTGCAGGGACGACAACACGGGCCGTCCTGCGTAAAACAGATTTATCAATAATATTATTATCTAGCTTTTTAATCATAAAGACTAGCTCATGTCCAAAATTTTCAGTCTCTCGAAAGACGTGATAACCACTTTCCTGATATCGCTGTCTTTGAAATCAAGTCTTTAGTGTTGACAGAATAACATGTGTTCATCATTGTTTAACCGCCTCTGTCTCAAAATCACAAAGAAGTTTGGTACCAATTCACTGATTTTGATGTTGTGGATCTACAAAACAATTTCGCAAATTCCATACATTATCAATAAGTACATCATTGTAGATTGTCTGTATCTTTTGTAGAAACTCTTGAGATATAATCTTATCACCAAACTCAAAAGGAACTCACTTTAAGCACTTAATGGCAAAATATCACCCAACCATCTGAGATCACTGATAAAAATATCATTCATAAAATCACTTCTGACTTGAAATTTCAATTACAAGGGATTTTGCTTCATCTAAAGTAAAACTATCATTCCATGGTTCTCACGAAAATACTTTATGGAAAAGGGTCGCTTTCTCTTCAAATGAAGGTATTTTTTCATCACCTTGTCCTTGTCCTTTATTCTTATTCTGATCTAAAACATCTATCGCCCAATCATGATACAACACTACTCTATCCGTATATCTCATCGCAATCTCATAGCTTCCCTGTTCCCTACACACAATCTCACGAGCATATGGCAACATCATACGATACAGTAGCTTGGACCACCAAGTCACTGGAGTTTCAATCCCTCACAACCACACTACCCTCTTCGTCCATATCCAGCGCCAAAACAGTGCAAGATAGTTGAATCCTGCATGCCGAGGATTTCTTCACTTCACAGCCAGTACCTCACCTCATCCAGCAAATATCATATCATAATCTGCCACCCACATCGAGAATCTGCGAGATGGAAGAAACCTGACCTTACTCTTATATCCCTCCCACAATCATGGATTCATCTCACACCACTGGTCCATCCAACTCACATCGCCTACCTCCACATCCAGGTGGGTCAGATCGCTATAATGCTCAAATATATATTTCACAACGCCAAAAAACAACAGCTCATCACCTCGATTGCGATACCCATAATAACATTTGAGCAGTCATTTCATGACTGAGATAATACTTCTTTATTAATTAAATCCAAGACTAAATACGTTTTGACTCAAAGTCTTTTGTGGGTATCCAGAATTTATGATTAAATCAATATTTGTTATCAAGTAGACTTGCTAAAGTATTTTTCGCATTAGTATCTCCATGTCGTAATAGTGTTTTGGTTTTCGGTCACACAAATCAATAATCAACCAAGTTTGAATAATAATAGATCAAATCTTTTTGGTCAGCATGTCCACTAAAGGAAATATAATGAATGCTTGCTGGGTACTGATCTCTATTTTTGAGGATATCATAACCTGGAGTTCCTGGAGCCTGAAATCACATCAAAATAATAGTAGCAGTAGGGTCAAAAAGACGTTCTTTGTAATTTTGAGAAGCCCCTCACTGAAACATACCTCACGAAGGCATGTATATTTTTGAATTACCTTGCTGTAAAATAAGTTTATCGTAATGCTGAAGCTTTTGATAAGGATGATCATATAATGGATTAATGGCATTTTGATCATTGTGCATCATAAAATGACGATTAAATTTAAGCATTAATCATCAATCAACCATAACATCACCATGACCAAAAGATTGGATATCTCATGAATCAATGGAAGAATGAATCAAATATTGTGCATCCTGTCATCTTTGATATGAAAATAATGGAATAATAATATCTCATGGCGCATTATTGATTGTTGTAACTAATTGTTGAACCTGCTCCACAATTTGATTCTGGTGCATTTTGTCGCCATATGTTGCCTCCATAGCTAAGAAATTAAGCTTTATGTCCTTAGTATATTCATGCAATAGTGTTGGTTTTTTTAGAATAAACGGATCATAAATTCTACCAATATCTCAACTACAAAAATAGCTTTTATGCAATTTATTTGAGATATAATGTTGTACTAAACATTGCGCTGAACCTAAAGAATGTCACGCATCAATTAAAGTAACGGTAATTTTATCAGCTCATTCATTTAATATCACATATGGTTCAAAAAAATCAATTCAAACACAAGATTGTAATGTTTTTAAAATATCTCACTCTGTATAACCTATAGATTCGCAAGATTCTTGAAGTTTCTGATTTAATTCATGAGGCGACATATATTGATATTTTGATAGGGTTGCGGTTGATCTTTGCAACCATGATTCCATATCATATTCAGATTTAATATAAGCTCATTCATTAAAAACAAAGGATTGATGATTAAAATTATATTTTTTACCATGCTCCGCTCACATTCCTTTAGCTATTTTTTTAATTTGCTCATCTTCCGAATAAAGTCCATATTGTTTTATAAGACGATATGCTTCTTGATATTTTTTAATGACATAAGTATAATTAATTACTTCGGACTGGCTATTCATTTGGTCAATCTTATATCAATCATATAATACTTCAGAAACAACATTCTTAGAAAATTGCGACATAACAATAGATCATTCAAAGCGATTTTGCGCTACTTCTTTTACTAAATTACCTACATGGTCTACATGTACATGAGTTACTATAATAGCGTTTACTGTATCATTACTAACAATACTATTCTTATATTGTATCGATCACTGGAATTTTCATGAGTCAACCTGAAGATTAAATAATTCACCACTACTAAGAGGTATTTGTATAATTAATTTAGATCATGTAATTTCTTCAACTGCTCCACAAGTCACAATACTACTTTTCTTTGGTGATATAATTGGGTGGTTCATGAGTATATATAAAGCAAATAATGGATTTTATATAAGAATCACAACTCAAATGTCAACCATAAAATATATATAAAAAATCACTTGGTTTTTGATTGTGAAAAAATATACATAATTATTTATGTCTTATTAGAGTAATCAATGGAAAAAACCAATCACTCATCAAACCAACTCCCACCACTCAGCAGTATCCTCAAGTCAGATATTACTAAATATCAAAAATTCATCAATCATCCTGAAATCAAAAACACATATAAGCAAGGATTTTTAGATGCATTTTTTACCTTTATTGACGGTATCTCATCAAAAGATCCTGCGAAACAAGAAAAAATTCTCGAAATGCCCTCCGACTATGGAATGAAAAATGAATTTATGATATATAATACAATCTTTGAGTCATTTTTACAAGTGTATGGCGATACGATCGTTAAATCTCAAAATACTAGTCGATTTGAACAATATCAAAACATTATCCGTGAGTCAGAGATCGACTTTATCAAACAGACCAAATCTGATATTGCTAAAGCCATTGATCCACAAGAGATCTATAAAAGATATGAATCTTATATTCAAAAGTACAATATTTGATTTAAAGAAGAATTAGAGTTAATAGGAAATAAGATTGGATTTGATAGTAAGCTAAATATCAATAACTCACTCACCATTAACGACATATTGTGGCTACAAGATAATTCAAATCAAATTCAGCTAAGAAATGAGATAATCATAGCATACCTCATCGAGCATCCTGAAATATGTTTGGATTTTATTTACCAGAAAGAAAAAGAAGAAAATAAATGATCACAAAAAGATACATCACTAGAAAATATATGATCACAAAAAGATACATCACTAGAAAACAATGAAATCTATAATAAGATCATAAAATACCTTCATAAAAAAGATCAGCTTATAGAGTTAAATATTGATAAAACGCAGCCATTTGCCATACCTATCTGTAATCAAATTGATTTTGAAGAACGCTATAACGCGCTAATATCATTTATTGGAAGTAGTTGGCAGAATCCTGATTTATGATATATTACTGACATCAAACATAAGACATGACAAATTCATAATATAAAGTCGTATTTTATCAATAAAGATAAACAATCTGTGTCAATACTAGAGTACATTGAGGAGCAGCTCACAATAGATAATGAACACAAACAAGAATGAGATAACGAAAATGATCCCGAGTATAACGAAAATGATCCCGAGTATAACGAAAATGAACCTGATGAAGAGGAAGAATTTACTTACAAGTCAAATTTCAGTGATGATGACATTACTAGAGCCGACATAGAAATGGCCGCAGGAATAATCTGAAACGATATTGAAGATTCAGAATATCAATCAAGAGTCAAAATTATTAACAACATAACCCAAATATTACCAAAATATTTTAGACTAAATATCTATCTTGGAATAAATAATGAGCATGAACTACCCAGTATCACGATACAAGCAGATACATATATCAATGAATTTGATGATGAATGAAATCGAATCAAAACTAGCAAGAAGATTGATCCAATAATCATAAAGCCAACATTTTGTATTCTTGATAATGATAGAAGTTTTGATGATTATATACAAGATTTTATTAATTTTATGGATAATCTATCTCCAGATTATGACTGTCTCAAGATGCTATGAATCAATCTAGATAATGACACAGACTAAAAAATAACTTTCCTAAAACCATTTGTTTTCTACTCACGATTGATTATTGTCGTGAGTGTTTTTGTATTATTATATTTAACCTTATGCTCCCTACCAACTACACCAAGGCCTTCAAAGCATATGACATCCGCTGACTCCGAGAATCTGAGATCAATGAAACATTCGCATATATTCTGGGTATTAGCCTGGGATCGCAGTATGAAGGGAGGAAAATCCTGATCGCTTGTGACACAAGAGTGCAAAACGATGTCATTATCGAGCATCTCATCTCATGACTCAATCAACATCACTGCCAATCGTATATTGCATGACTACAACCCAAGTCACCATCACCAACCAACCAATCACTACCTTATGGCACATGTAGTGCCTCAATAGCATATTTTTTAACTCCAGAATATGATCTTACAATTGTAGTCTGAGCTTCTCACAACCCAGCATGATATGTAGGATTCAAGATCGTTAAGTCTGACTTAGCATTTATCCCAACCGCTAATCTTGTAGAGATGTTTGATCAAGGATTACAGAAACTATGAGATAACCCCGATTACTCGATCAACACCAATCATCAAGTCATCACTACAGAGCAATTTACCAATGTAGCAAGCAAGCTCACGTCATACTTTACAGATCTCAAACCTGGACTCAAAATAGTAGTCGACTATAGCAATGGAGCAGCTACCTGATTTGAACAGCAATTCCTCACACAATGGGCTCGTGATCATGATCATACGCTCATCGAGATGAATGCCGGAGCAGACGGACTCTTCACGACACACAGTAGCGATACCATGGAGTCGATCAACTATCAACAACTCATCACTGCAGTCCTGTGAGATCAGGCAGATCTGGGTATTTTGTTTGATGGAGATGCTGACCGTATCGGTGTGGTGACAAGTTCATGACAGATTATCCCCGGAGATCTTGTCTTGTCTATCATTGCACAGCAGCTGTGAGTCAGTGGAGAGTCCATGGTCTTTGATGCCATGTGTGGTAACAGTATCCGCCGTGCGATCACTGCATCAGGCAACACGCCAGTCGTATGCAAGATGGGTCGCTTCTTTATCAATGAGAAGATGAAACAAATCGGAGCCATCCTGGGAGGTGAAATCTCATGACATATTATGTTCCACGACTGTGGTGACACAGAGAACGTCCTGGTCGCTATCTCCTACCTCCTCAAAGCCATCCAAGAGCACGGGTCACTGGACTCACAAGTCGCCAAACTCACCACCAATATCTATCGCGAGCCCATGCTCAACCTCCACGTCGAACGCAAAGACGAGATCTTGTCAGCTCTCATGGAGCACTTTGCACAGCTCAATCCACTACAGATCGACGGAGTTAATATCTACTCTGACACCATGTGTATGACTGCTCGTAAATCCAATACCGAACCCATCATCCGTATCCAGCTTGAAACCAGTACCAAAGCAGAACAACAGTGAAGTAACAACGAATCCCAATGAGGGAGAATATCCGCGAGGATGCAATATCAACAAATTATCGGAGAAATTAAGGAGATTGTGGAGAGGATTGAGACAGCGTAAATATATTACATTTTTCTACCCATTTTGAGCAACAGCAAATATTCTAAAGAACTAACTTCGTGTCGTCCGAGAGGATGAAATCTATTTTCTACCGTCATTCTGAGCAAAGCGAAGGATCTGCCTTATTCTTTCCTGTATCTTCTCCCTATCCCATTTTTTCTGTGTAAATAGTTCCCACTGCTCGATCACATGGTCGAGTTTTTTGTCAGAGATCAAGAGTCCTGATTGCTCATCGACGAGCTCTACGCTTCCTCACTCGGCATAACCAAACACTGGCACTCATAGACATAGCGCCTCGGCCGTCACCATACCAAAACTCTCACGAGTCAGATTGATCAACCCACGAGCTTGTCAGACTACTCTAATCTTCTCATCTACATCATTGATCTGTCCTCTAAATTCAATCGTCGGTCATGCAATACTACGAAGATATTGCTCGTCAGGTCCCGATCCTATAATGATAAGTTTATCGCCCGTATAATTAAAGACACGTATAATCAGATCCAACTCTTTGGCAAATCTTACCAAACGCCCGATAAATACATAGTAGTCGTCACCCTGTAAGGGCCTAGGTAGTTTCTCATCCTGCAAGGATCCAGACAAATACTGTGAATCAATGATTGGATATTGTACCTCACAATGATCTCGTCCGTATAATCTCTGAGCACCTGCTGCAGTATAGTGACTATTGCAGATCACGCGATCATAGTGTCTTGGTATTTTATCCCAGCGACGTAGTATAGGCGTAATCAACTGATAAAACTGCTTTATTGGAAAGCTCAATTTACGAACATTATCCTCATAATAATCCCAGATATACTGCATTGGAGAGTGAAGATAGAGCATTGTTTTCGGGTGTACGAGTATACGAGTGTTCGAGGCATGGATTTTTCCCGATCACACGCTTTCCCGATCACTCGCTTTCCCGATCACATTCTTAACCGCTACTTGTGGCGGCAAAATATTTTTGACCGCTACTTGTGGCGGCAAAATATTTTTGACCGCTGCAAAGCTCGATACCACCATCTCATCAGGACCAAACTGCTTGATCTTACGACGTAATATCCACACCAACAATGGATAAAAAAACATCAAATTACGATAATCAAATAATTTTGACAATACTAGTACACGATGTTTCTCAAAATACTGAAATACTGCAAATATCCACCTTGGCAAGGCAGTCACAATCTCCAACTGCTCTCCTCCTACATTCAAAAATGTCTTATCACTAAAAAGCGTAAATATTTTATGCGGCGTACGTCCCCCTTGATAAAGGGGGGATAAAGGGGGGATTTGTTTCTGAATTAATCACAAAAACACCGCCTCTGCTCCTCACATATGGTACAGCCAATCATGAACAAACGCGATATAAGTCAGATTAGATTTTTTTCTCATACAAAAAAATGAACTACTAATAGCTCATTCTATGATTTATGATGATGTTTTCAAGACTTACAGACTTGTATCTGGTGAGTAAGTAGGAACCTGTGTATCAGACTGGAAGATCTGTGATGTTGATGAGTCGCTCATGCTGAAGTTATCCACATTGAGTACTGCTTGCAGGATCTCGCCAGCCCTCGCAAAGATATTCTTAGCGCTATAGTATTTATATCATCTGATTTCAAGTTTCTGAAACACGAGTGGCATTACGAACAAGAATACAATTGTCAGCACAATACCAGTAATCAGATGTCTGACTGAATTCGCTGCTTCCTTGATTTTGTCGTCTTTACCACCAGAAGTGATATACTTCCATATCGTGATGAAGAACACGACAATCGAAGCTCCAAACACAATCAATACCGCCAGCGCCAAAATTGTCAGCACCGCAAATGGGATATTATATTGTGTAGAGTCGGCCGCAAGATTTTCCATCAGGATAATAAGAGTAAAAAACTATCAACTATAAATTATGAACAACAGTGAATCCCTGACCTCGGTGCCCCTTGAGGGTAGAAGGGGTAATTAGTCTTTTGCAGTTCTCGTACGATCTCTTACGATAATAAACTTCTTAAACGTTTCATCATTTGATTGTTTGAAAGCAATCTTAGCTGCTCTTTCTGACATCTGAGCTCCGTTACTGACAAGTTCTAGCACTCTAGGAACATTGAGTTGAGACTCATGCTTGGTAGGATTATGCCATCCGAGTACTTCTTTGTATCCTTTCTTTGCTGATAGTCTGTGCTCAGTGAGCACAATTCTGAAGAATGGAAGATTTTTTCTACCAATTCTTGATAATCTAATAGTAAGCATATGCTAGTAAAAATAATAGTAAAAATGGGCGTAGTCAGACTACTTCAACTTAATCTTCATCTTGTGAACAGTGTGCTTTCTGAGCTTTGGACAATACTTGCTGAGCTCGAGCTTAGGAGTGTTCATCTTATTATACTCTGTTACGTAGTTGGTTGTACCTGATTCAGTACATACAAGTGCAACAAGCATTCTTGCTCCCTTCTTTTTCTTAGCCATAATAATGTGGTTTATAAGGTAGTAAAATTTGTAAAGCTACACCCTCTCGGGTATATGCTGTTGCTATAAAGTGCCAACAATATAACAATAATAATGCGGTGTCAAATAAGATTAGATAGTCTTATGAGCCACTATGACTGATTTGCTTTGAGGAAAAGTTAATTTGGTACTAGGTGGGCTTGAACCACCGACCTTAGCGTTATGAGTGCTACGCTCTAACCAGCTGAGCTACAGTACCATACAAACAAAAGTATGGCGGAGGAGGCGGGATTCGAACCCGCGGTCCGATCGCTCGGACGACTCGTTAGCAGTGAGCTGACTTCGACCACTCATCCACCCCTCCATATACCATGATTGTCTCAAATATTCTATCACTTGGTCAAAAAGTGATACATGCATGTATAACAATTTGCCGTTGTATTGCAACACGAAAGCACTAAAAATCACGCCATGCCATCCTATCTCTGACAGAACTTCCTCACCGACGAGTGAGCCAAACAACAAATCATCCAGACCGTCGCACAGATGCAGTCAGACTATCATCTTGATAATGTGATAGAGATCTGACCCGGTCAATGAGCCCTCACTGAGTGACTGGTGACTATTTTTGATCGTTTGACTCTGATCGAGATGGATACCAAGATGAAGACGTATCTGGAGAAGTTGAGAGTTGAGAGTTGAGAGTTGAAAACTAAAGGTGTGTGAAGCAATCTATCAACTATAAACTTTAACCTATCAATTATCTGGTGAGACATCCTCCAACAATGACCTCTACTTAGTAATTGGCAAGATAAGCAACATACTCTTGTTTATGGATCACTACCCTACTATATCACTTCACCGATCTTCAGGCTGGTCATGATTGAGTGCGGACATCATCATGGACTCTTCATCATCCAAAAGGAAGTCGGAGACAAGATCAACAGTACAGCAGGCAAAAAATCATATCTCCGATGGCTTCTCAACAACGAGTTTGAGGTCACTACAACTCAAGTCATCCCACCCAACTCGTTTACTCCTCCACCCAAGGTCTACTCCTGTGTCGTGAAACTCACAAGACGTAGTCAGCCTATGTTATCACCTGCAGAATATGAGCAAATGTTGATCTTACTCGACCAGATCAATGGATTTAAACGCAAAACACTGGGCAAAATCTGGAAAATGGTTGATCGTAGTAATTTACCCACTGACCTTGCACCCAAGAGATTAGAGGAATTATGATGGGAAGAGATGAAATTGTTGATTTCATAGATTAAATTGACGTAGGGACGTATTTTTATACGTCCGTTGTGGAATTGATGTAGGGACGTTGACATTGCCTCGTCCTCTGATCAAATATGACAAAAAGGACGACCCGATGGATCGTCCCTACATACGCAAACAATATGAAATTGACGTAGGGGCGGGTCAGTAACCCGCCTTTATTTTACCTCCTCGTCATTGCGAGGAGGAGGTACGACGACGCGGTGACCGAAGGAAATGCTTTAGCGCAATCCATGCAAAATTGACGTAGGGATGTATGACGTGAAACAAATCCTTTAGGGTTTTATACGTCCGTCGTGAAATTGACGTAGGGACGATGGCATTGCCTCGTCCTTTCTCCATATCCTCGTCATTGCGAGGAGGTACGACGCGGCAATCCATATGAAATTGACGTAGGGACAGGTTCGAGACCTGTCCTTATGACCATATCGGTACCATCGGACGAGCCACGAGCTCGTCCCTACGCACGCAAATCAAAAAATTCCCTCCGCGTGCTTCACAGCAGACAAAGGGAAAAATCATAGAACAAAGCTACTCACTAATCGAGCTAAAATTCTACTTGTCTTAAATTACCATAGTTTGCTATCTTCGATAAGAAATTCTAACTCATCATTAATACAGAATTTACTCCATCGATCAACGAGGTCAGTAAATTTACTATCATTTTCCCTCTTCAATGCAGAATCTGCTAATTGAAGTTTAGAACCTGAATTAAAAGATATTTCTAACCTCATAATATTTGAGGGCAAATAAGAAATACTCTGTATCGAGTTAAAACATAAAACATGAATGTTTTTATCGATTTTTATAATAACAATCTTTTTCATAATAAAAAATTTAAAATTTAATAATAATTAAGTTATCTCATAACCCAGCACAGACCAGATCATCAGCTAACTCAATTATTATAGTAAATCGACTTCATAATTCCGAGAATTATTCACGATTCGTGGTCGATTTGCTACGTAGTAAACCATCATGAGAATTGTGTTACTCTTGGTTTGTGAGTTTAACCCAGTACTCAAGATAAACTATCTTATTTAGTTGGTTTACTATATCTCACCAACAAGTAGAATATAATGTTAAAGTTCGATTAGTGTACTTCTAATATACCGATATATATATAGTTTGTCAAGAGATTTTTGTGATAAAATAAATATAGTGAATGATCGACTCGAAATCAAGCATCAAATCAGTATAGTAATTAAAAATCACCTAGCTTCTTAGCCTCTTAACTTCCTAGCCTTAGTATTATGAAATTCTTCGACCACGCAAATATCACCATAGAATCAGGTAAAGGTTGAGATGGATGTAGCTCCGCAAGACGTGAGTCTGGTGTACCATATGGCTGACCAAATGGAGGTAATGGCTGACGTGGATGACACGTCTATATCAATGTTGACCCTCAGCTCAATACACTGATGCCGTTCAAATATCACAAAATCCATAAAGCAGTATGATGATCTCGTGGTGAGTCCAGAGAGAAATATGGTAAAAATGCTGAAGATCTCATCTTGTATGTACCACTCGGTACGGTGGTCAAGGATCGCTCCAATGGTCATGTACTGTTTGTCGCTGAAGCAGTACTTGATATACCATATCTTCTCCTCAAATGATGAGACGGTGGAGCCGGTAACATGCACTTCAAGAACTCGATCCTCCAGTATCCTGATTTCTGTCTCAACGGTGAACCGTGACAATACCTCGAGCTCGAGCTCGAGCTCCAACTTCTGTCAGATATCGGACTCATCGGTACTCCTAGTGTGGGTAAGTCCAGTATCATCAATATGGTATCCAATGCCAAAGCACAAGTCGCAGAATATCATTTCACCACGATCACACCTAATCTTGGGTCTGTGAGCTGTGACGGTGTCGACTGGAATGTGATTGATATCCCGGGTCTGATCGAGTGAGCCAGTGATGGTAAGGGTCTTGGTATTGAGTTTCTCAGGCATATCCTCAAGTGTTCAATCTTCAATTTTGTGATTGATTTCGGTAGATGGGACGCAGGTATTGCAGAGTTTGGTGTATTATGGAACGAGATCCTGACCTATTGTCGTGTGAGGTTTGCTGAGGAATATGATGTCACGCCTGATGAGATCTACTTCACCATCACTAACGAAGACAATGTCCTCGTCCTCACCATCTGATACGGTAGTAGTGCTGACACGATGTCAGTGATCACTCGCAAAGTCCTCCTATGGACTATTAATAAGTCAGACGAATCCGATGACCAAGAATTACGTAACGAATATCAGGTAGCTCTTACAACTCATATTGTAGAAGCAATGAAATCTGCAGCTATATGTAATCTCGATAATTCGCTCGCTCGCTCACTTGTGACTCGTAACTCATGATGGACAAGTACCTATCTCCACGAAGGCATGACCGAACTCATCTATCAGCGGAAGCAACTCATCGAAAAGTACAACCATACTGGAGATATTGCGTGGCATACCTATGCTCCTATCGATATGACCAAACCCCACAATGTTACACTACTCGAGACTAAGGATGTGACTGAGATTGATGGATATCTGGAAGCTAAGCCATACCTCATCGACGAAGATGACTCACTCGAATCACAACAAATCTCAAATTGGGAGGAAAATGGTGATGATTTTGGTGATGAGGAAGACGATTGGGATGAAGATGAAACTGAAATCTCCCTTGATAAAGGGAGGTGGTCGCAGACCGGAGGGATTTGAGGAGACGTCAACTCTCAACTCATATTTGGCGATGGCCAGTGAGATGATGAAATCTTCTACGATCACTGGGATCCTAGTATTAGCGAAGATCAAATTATTCATAGAGATACAGCTGATGCAATCATCTACGATATAGCTACTGATAAATATATTGTAGTAGAGCAAAACGGAACCTATCGACAAAGATTTATGGGAGGAGGGATTGATGCATGAGAGACTGCCGAACAAGCAATCATCCGTGAGATACAAGAAGAGCTAGGATTCGATCAGATTGAACAAATGATTGATCTTGGTACCATCAATACAAAATACTACCATCCAGCCAAGAAACAATATACTCAAGGCACAATCACATGCTTCTATGTCGAAGTAGATAGTACAACCCAGTGATCAATCAGCGCCGATGAGCAGACAAAGCAAACTCTTCACTATCTTGAGGAAGAAGAAGTGGCTGACTGGATCAATATTCCACAACATCAACATTTCTGGGAAGCGTATCAAGACTTACTTGATGAATCAGAACTTGAAGATGAAGTGAATGAAGATGATATCAATTCTACTGGCGGTGAAAAGAAAAACTCACCTACATCTGCTCTAACCAAAGCTTCTAAGATCAGAATCCGGTCAGTCTACGAACCAGATATCGCGAGAATCGTCTATATGATACAGTGGTGAAACGACCAAGCAGAACAGTGGTTCTGGAAATACATGCAAAAATCATGATGAATCACTTGGCTCAAAAACCATAAAGTCAAACATGGGGATATCCTGATGTTTGAGCATCCATACTATGGAGTAGAAGAGAGGCAGATTATCTTTGAAGCGTAAACCAGAGAAATCAGAAAGGAAGTCGGAGAAATCAGAAAGTTTAATTATTGCGTAGGGACGTACTTTCGTACATCCTTTTAAAGTATTTCGTCATTGCGAGAAGACGTGGCGACCGTAGGAGGCGCCTTTGGCGCAATCCAGTGTGCGCTATTTTCAACATCAAAAAAAGCTCCCCATGAATCATGGTTTGCTGCTTGCATCAAGAATAATAATTAAGAACACCCACTTATACACACAAATACATGCGTACTTGTGGTTGTTCTTATGCTGTAGACCTTTTTCAATTCGATCCCCTTAAGTTGGAGTCTATAACGCTGTACGGTCTAATTAATCAGCTTAGTATCGCGTTTTTTTGGCCTGTCCGTTTTAATTTTTGCCGTTGTTTGTATTTGCCTGCATGTTAATGCTAGGCTGGTTGTTTCGTCTCATGATTTTTTATCAATTTAGACTTTTCATTTGATACGCTACTCTTTTTGAGTGGTCAGCGACCTCCACTATCTTAATGCAACTTGACTTATAGCGAATCTCTCTCTCTTTGCAAGAGACTTTTTCTACAATACAAAAATATCAAAAGCCAAGCTCAACATACTACTTAACTCACTAATTTTTGCTCATCAACACCACTAGGAATATAATAAGAGACTAAGGAAACACTGCAAAACCTCATGATGAGTCTAGATATTATGTTTCTCTCACTTATCATGTAAGGTTTGCTGTCATGTGTTCACTCTATCGAGTACCGAGGTCCTCGAAGAAACGCTGTCTTAAAACACAAAGTAGACTTTCGTATGAGATAGTACACTTTGAACTCAAGATCCACTTTGATAGTTATTCAGCGTTTATCTAATCTATTATTATCACCCAAATCATGCATACCACCAAACAAACAGGACTAAACTCTACACAAGTCAGCCAACTCCATATTCAATATGGCTACAATAAGCTTCCTGAGCAAGCTCCTCCTACACAATGGGAGATCGTCTTCAATCAACTCCGTAGCCCACTGATCTATGTACTTCTCGTCGCAGCAATTGTGACTGCTGTACTCCAGGAGTATGAGGATACGACGATTATCATTATCTCAGTAGTATTAAATACGCTTCTCGGTTGGTATCAAGAATCCAAAGCGAATCAATCGCTCCACGCACTCAAGCAGCTCCTCCAACCTACTGTCACCGTCGTCAGAGATGGCAAAACACAAGATATAATGACGAGCGATCTCGTCCCATGAGATATCGTCTATTGTAAATCTGGTAGCAAGATCGCAGCGGATGGTATCGTGGTCGAGAGCATCAAACTCAGTATCTCCGAAGCGATGCTTACCGGCGAATCTCTCCCCATTAACAAGAATATAAATGATACTGTCAGCATGGGCACCGTCGTAGTCTCCGGGTCATGATACATGCAGGTGGTAACTATTGGAGCCAATACCGAACTCGGCAAGATCGCATCAGAGGTGCAAGTAGCCAATGAGCTTACTCCCTTACAGAAGCAGCTTGAATATTTTAGTAAACAGCTGACTTGGATTGTGGTGGGCATTGTCATTATCGTAGTGATCGTGTGACTCTTGCGTCATATGCCATGGGTGGAAATCTTCACCACAGCAGTCGCACTCGCAGTAGGAGCGATCCCAGAGTGACTACTCATCGCACTCACTGTCGTACTGGCTATCGGTATGCACAGGATCCTTAAGCGTCAGTGACTGGTCAAGAGCCTGGTATCTGCTGAGACGCTCGGATGAGTCACGGTGATCTGTAGTGACAAGACTGGTACTCTCACTCAGGGTATCATGTCAGTCGTATCAGTAGTAGGAGATGAGCCTACACTGCGTGATCATGTTGCTCGTACTCTCAATGATGACAATGCAGTCTCACAAGCACTCACCTCATGGATCGGTAATGATGTAATCAGCAAGCACTCTAACGACTATACACCCGACGATATCCTCCCCTTTAGCTCGGAACACAAATATACCGCATCACTGCACGATAATACTATCTATGTCACTGGAGCACCAGAATACCTCATGTCTTGGTCTGCCCTCAGCGATGAGCAAAAAGCTGATATTCATACACAGATTGAAGATCTCACCAGCAAATGATATAGACTTGTCGCTTGTGCCTCCGTATCCTCCCTGATAAGGGAGGGGGACCCGCAGGGTGGTGGGTTTAGCAAAAAAGATAGCAGAGTCTCCTCTTGAGAAGGAGGAGATGGCGAAGCCAGAGGAGGTTTATCAAGATCCCACATCGAAAACCCAAACTCCCTGTCACGACAATGACTCATCTGCCTCGCAGATCCTATTAGACCAGATGTAGCTGATGCGCTCAAGCTGACTCATCAAGCAGGTATCAAGCTCATCGTGATCACAGGAGACTATGTAGGTACAGCTCGTGCTATCATCGAGCAACTGGGTATCTCGCTGCAGGAGTCAGACATTATGACCTGAGATCAACTCGCCTCTATGTCAGAATCAGCACTCGACAAACGATTAGAAAATAACAGTCATGTTAAACTTTTTGCCAGGACCAAACCAGAACAGAAAATGCGTATCGTCCAAGCTCTCAAAGATGATGGGGAGATCGTGGCTATGACCGGAGATGGTATCAACGATGCTCCAGCACTCAAACATGCAGATATCGGTATTGTGGTATGATCTGCTACGGATGTCGCCAAAGAGTCAGCTGACCTCATCCTCCTGGATTCTAGCTTCTCCACCGTCGTTGCGGCAGTCCAAGAGGGCCGTGGTATGTTTGATAATATCCGCAAGGTAGTCCTCTACCTCATGTGTGATGCATTTGAAGAGATTATCGTGATCATCATGTGTCTTCTCATCGGGATGCCATTACCAGTGACCGCAGCACAGATCTTATGGATCAATCTCATCTCTGACTGATTGCCAGGTTTAGCTCTCACCGTCGACCCACACAGATCATGACTCATGTCAGACCGTCCCCGTAATCCCAAAGAGCATATCATTAGTCCATGAATCAAGCGTCTCATCATCATTGTATCACTCACAGGAGCATTACTATGTTTTGCAATTTTCTCTCGAGTGTTACATCTCAGCAACAATAATATAGAGCTTGCTCGTAGCGTCGCATTTATCACACTTGGTGTCAATTCACTCGTGTATGTGTTTAGCGTCAAGACGCTCTATCATCCAGTTTGGAAGGAAAATGTATTCAATAATCGTCGACTCCTCGCTGCAGTTGCTGGAGGGTTGGTAGTTCAATTTATACCATTTGTAATACCATGATTGGGTAATTTCTTGGATGTAGTTTGGATCTGACAATACTGGTGGATGCCATGGGCAGCAAGTGCGATCATGTTTGCAGTGATAGAAGTCTATAAGTTTAGTACAAAGAAATAGTGTATTAGATCATGCCACGATACCCCCGATATACCAATAATAAACTCATCAACATAATCATACACAAGATGATCTTCCTCAAGATCTGAGTATCAATACGAGCTACGACCTGCTTACCACTCCAAGATCAGATGAACGCAATGACGAACAATACTGGAATATAAACATAATACTGTGGATCCATCCATCACTGACTCAGATATACTGGGATTCTCGTTATATCCACTAGTAGTGCTACCGACGCGATCGTAGCTACATACGACTCCTTGGTCAGACCAAACAATGTCATAAATGCTCATCTCAACACTCCCCCAGTACCGATCAATCATGCCGTAAATCACGAGAGTGCTCATCACAGTCTCCCCATCCGTGGAGAGAGTTTGATCTGGATCACAGGCATCATCAGAGAGTATCATGCAAATACTACCAGCACAATGCCCAAGACCATCTTGAGGATATGAGGATTGATGATTCAAGCGAGTTGAGCGCCTATTACTGTGGTTATAATACTCGGTATCCCAAATAACCAAAAGATCCTCTGATCCCAATGCTTATAAAATAACGAAAACCTCGATACATTACCAAAAATATGATAGATCGCTACCAGGATCAAAGCATTGTGATATGTGAAAAACTGATGAGCAATAGGCAAAAAAATGCTCGACGAACCAAATCCAGCAATCGTACCCATGATCTCCGCAACCAGTGCTCACACAAAAAGCATAGTAGTTTCAAAAAATAATCAGAATCCTTACTTACACAACTTCTCCCAATTCTTGACTGAAAGACGAGCTTGCCTGACTGCCCTCCAGTTGCGATCGCTACGAGCTTGTGTGAGCTGGGCTTGTGCAATCTCCAGATTGAAGCACTCATATCCACGATCTACCACTACCTCTTCCTCCTGTGCATTCACAGCAGAAAACGCTATCACCGATAGCATCACAACACAGATAGGAGCGATTAGTTTATTCATTAGCTAGCTGATAAGGATTTAAATAATGATTTCAATGATTAATGACACAAATCACATCATTTCTTATGCTGTCTGGCTCGCAGGACAATCGTAGATAGTGATATGTCATACTGAGCAGCCACCGACCTCGCCGGCAGTCAGCTATGAAGAAAATCCTCAACTACCTTCTTCTTAAATTCAGGACTATAGGTATTTCTCTTACCACCAAGACTAAAATGCCCATCGCAATCCGCACAATGATATCTTTGACCACCTGATGGCAATACACCATTCTTCAGGACATGGTCACTATGACAATCAATACATTCAATCTGACTCATTTGGTTGATAAAGTGTAAAAGTTCATAAAGTTATAAAGTTTGCAAATTTTCGAATAAGCAGACTAATGAACAATGGTAGTGATCTTTTCTGATCTTTCTGAACATCTTTCTGATCTTTCTGGATTTTTTTCTAACTCCTTTAGCTTTTCTCTTTAGCTTTAGCTCTGTGCTCTATAATTCCCACCACTCCGATCATCGCTGCATTATCAGTACTATAGACTTTTTTGACTGGGCGCAAGCATGAGATCTCTGTCAGTTTTTGAGTTAATTTTTCATATAGTCTGTCATTGGCGCTTACTCACCCCACCAATCCTACCGTCTTACACTCGTATTTTTGTGTTGCCCATGTGATCTTCTCAACCAAGATATCACTCACACATTCACTAAACTCCAGACAAATATCAGCAATATCTTGTTCGCTCAGTGTCTCAAGTGGATGCTTCTGCAGATAATTATAGACTTGGGACTTCATCCCCGAAAATGAGAAGTTGAGGTGATTAGCATCGATCGTCTCTTGAGCCTGTCAGGTTCACTTACCATCCAGCAAGATCCTCTTAAATACAATATCAGGTCTCGGATTTCAACGTCTCGCTATCTGGTCAACCCGCGGACCACCGGGGTAACTACCACCCAACATCCTCGCCACTTTGTCATAACTCTCACCAGCAGCATCATCCAGACTATGTCAGATTCTTTCAATACGTAGTCCTTGTACTTCTTCCTTACTCTGCACAAAATATATCTCATTATGTCCTCCACTCACCGTCAGTACCAGTCGTGGCAGCGGGCAGTCGCTATCTTTCCTATCTAACAATAATGAGAGGATATGTCCATGAATATGATTGACTCTATACAGTGGCTTATGATATAGCGACGCGAGGAAGCTCGCTACTGTATTTCACACTACTAAGGACCCAGGTAGTCCAGGTTCTTTGGTTACTGTGATACAATTACATGACATAATCTCATCATATCCGATCTCTTCCACCAGCTGGATAATCTTCTCCTCATGAAGCCTGTATGCGAGCTCTGGCACTACTCCACCATATTGCTGATGCTCAACAGTTTGTGAATACGTCTTCAAAGTCGGACAAGACCAAAACCCATCTTCATAGGTCACAATCCCTACTGATGTATCATCACAGCTCGTCTCAATCGCTAGAGTTTTAATCATAGAGCTTGTATAGTGATTATACTGACTCTCTCAAGTAGTAATTTTATTGTACACCATAATTTGACAAATATCATATTTATATATATAATAATATCATGGAAAACATCAATTCCTCACATACATCGGATCAACGAAAAGAAACTCTTAATCATATTAAAGAGTACATTATCTGATTGTTAGGAAAGAAGAAGCAAAGAGCTTTAGAACAAAAAGAAATAAAAAAAGAGCTTGAACAAACTATGTCTAGTACATCAAACGAAGTTCTCAAGAAAAAAGAAGAAGAATCATGGATAGATAGAATCAAAAATCTACTTAGCGAAGATGAAGATAACGACACAGAAGGCAAAAATTGATGATCTCAAGAATCAATACAAAAAAAATGATGATTTGAGCTACCACCCGAAGATCAAGATGAATATATACCACAAGATAGTGAATTTGGTGAGGCACTTTGAGAATCATCTAGATTTGCTGAGATTTTCCCTCCTTATCTAGGATACTATACACAATGAAAAAAATCCTACTTCGATCCAAGTACTAATCTCCGATCCAAAAAGAAATCCCTATCCGCATTACATCATTCCATAAAGTGAGAGGCGAAACAAATCTATACCTATGCATGATATATACAAGCATGAATCACGGCGGTACCTCTTCCAGAATGAGCTTTACCAAATACCACTAGCCTCTCATATCATGGTTCTCAACAGCCAATTTTTCAGGTAGATCAAAATGATTGTGTCTATCTTATAAGTAAAGAAAAACAACCCATTAGCTTCCAATTTGCCCTCAATCAAGTAGAAAACAATAAATCACCTATCATACAAGATACAGAAAAGATAATATTCTCCCCGCTTACTCAATCTACACAAAGAATCCTAACTTCAGCCTCTACACAACCAACAATTAATGCTGCAAGAATTATATCACACACTATCAAAACAACCAAAAAATATAACACCAACAAACAAGGTACAATGAGAAACGAATCAAATAGTAAAAATTATATTAATACTCTCGATGAATCACAAATATTAGAGTGTTATAGTGCAAATATACTAGATACTGCCCTTACCAGAGAGATCAATATACCAGCAAGATTAATTGTAGGTCACATGATCCAATCAGTATCCAATGATGGTAAGTCACATCTCAACAGCAACAATGGTCACGCATGGACTGAAATACGAGATGGGTCTCAGCGAGTAAGAATTGATGCTACTCCAACAACCAAAGAAAATGAAGAACCGAGCAATCAAAATATGGAAGATCAAGATCAAGATCAACAATCTGCGGAAGGAAACATGGACGATAGTGCCGATAATCATGAGAAGTGAGGGAATGAACAAGATACCAAACCTCAAAAATGATGAGAGGAATCTTGATGAGAAAAAGACAAAACATGAAATGAAAAAGAAGAACACCAAGAATGATGAGAGAAAACATCAGATAAAGAGTCTTCTAACAATACACCTCAAAACAAGCAACAATGAGAGATATCATGACCACGTAAACAAAAATTACAACCAAGTAAATCAGCCGAACAAATGCTCGATGAATTTATCAAAAAAGCAAAAGAAGACAATCTCACAGCTCAATGAGAGCAACTCACCAAAGCACTAGATCAGCTCGAACAAGCAGAATCAAAAGAAGATATCAGAAAAATACTTGATGAAGCATGATTATCAGATTTTGCAAAAGAAGAAATAGATAAAATAGGAAATCAAGGAATCTTAGAAGAAGAAAAAAAAGAACTAGAATCAATCGAAGATGAGCAGGAATTAGAACAAAAACTCGGTGAATCGCTGCTCGATCCAGAGTACAAAAAGAAACTCAAAGAATATGCAGACATCATCAAACAAAAAATCGAAGAGCAAAAAAAGAAGATGAAATCTGAGATGGAAAGATTTGGGTTTAGTGAACAAGAATTATGACTATATAAACAATATAAACAGATAGAAAAAGAAGTAATGCCGGAAGTAAGAAAACAAATAGAAGAACTCAAAAAGGTATTACCACCACAATATCTCATCAGTAGAGACGAAGAAACATACTATCGTAGTGGTGCAAGATTAGATAGAAATAAGCTAGTAGATCGAAAACTCAATGGAGACACGAAGATCTTCCAAAGATCCAAAATAGAAGAAGACTCTCAAGAAATCAATATGTTTGAGACAATCATCATCGATAGATCATGAAGTATGGGTAGTCGATCAGATCTTAAGTCTCCATTTACCCAATCAGTCAAAGCAGCAATCATTAGAGCTAAAGTACTTGAACACTTCAAAGTAGATATGAGTATTGTGATCTTTGATGATAGTATCGATGAGGTAATGAACTTCTGAGAGATATTTTCCGAACGCAGAACCAAGATACCATCTAAGCTCATGAGAGCTTACACTGCTAGATCATGATGAAATAGTCAAGAACCTATTACTCACGTCTATCATAAGATGAAAGAGAGAATGAAACAACTATGAGGCAAATCATTTGGTAATATATCATTCATCGGAGATGGAGATCTATATAGCTCACAACAGCTACCCACCCTCAAAGCAATGATCAATGATCTCAAAAAACAAGGTATGGGAGTAACGGCATACTATATTAACAAAGATGAAACCAAAATGCCTCTCATAGAATATTACTTTGGTAAGCCTGAAGATGGTCATGCCCTATATGCCAAGGATAGTCTCGATCTATCCACCAAAATCATCGAAAATCATAAAACCAAACTCAATCTTCTTATTAGAAAATATCTTAAAAGACAATCATAATAATTTATATCTATCAACCTAATAATCATGTCATCAACACCAGAACACAAAGAACAACAGTCAGCAAAATTCTCGATCGATCTTCTCCCCATCCAAAACAGAGAAGATAAATTTTCTTATATGACGAATCTATCATTAATACAAAATTGTGATCTAAACAATCTAACTAAATTATGAATGACCGGAAACATTAATCGAATTAAGTTTACAGGTAGTAAGAATGAATTTTTAATAACACAGCTTAACACAGTTTGAGTAGAAAAAGACTCTTCAGACGAAATCTCCGTCG
This sequence comes from bacterium, assembly GCA_043720715.1. Lineage (GTDB taxonomy): Bacteria > Patescibacteriota > Gracilibacteria > Absconditabacterales > Absconditicoccaceae > JAYSSF01. The sequence goes on along the minus strand of JAYSSF010000103.1, from coordinate 7,031 downwards.
ATAATATAAGAAACTGCTGAATGCTTTTATTTAAGGTAAACAGTATCGAAATCTCTCATCAGAATATAATAATTTCTACCAGTGATAATGAAAAATTTATAGGTATTACTGAAAAGTATTTAGAAGAATGAGTAAAAGAGTTAAGTAAAAAAAATGACTGAGAAATAAATACGCTAATTAATACTCAAAAACAATCACAAAAACACTATATCGAAAGTGGTCTTCTTAATATCAAAACAAATCAATTACTTAATATCGCAGCAGATGACTATTGTGTAACAGATGAATCAAGTAATGAACTTTGTATCCTCAAAGACAATACAATAGCAACATATATCTATGATAATCATCAGATCAACCGTCAGTCAGACTACTTTGATCTGAGTACCTATGGAACCATCAAAAACATCAGAACAGATGCTAATAATAACTTCTACTTTATCATCTGCGAAAAGGAATGAGTTTCTCAGCTCAAGATTCTTAATAGGAAATCACTCGAAGAAATACTATATTTTCCAGATCTCACTGAAATAGTATATCTCAGTAACGAGACAGGTAAATTATTATGTATGGATAAAGAATGATATCTGAGGATAGTAACTATCAACACCAAAAGCTTGGGTAGAGGTTATATAGATAGCAATGAAATCACTGCGGAATCTACAGCAAGCGCTATTGTCAAAATCGAAGATAAATCTCGTAGCGATCTCAAAAATATCCTCAAAAGTGGCGGAATATCGCTTAGCAGTAATACTGAACAAGCACTCGATCAGTCAGAAGATCAAGATGATAGCACACTCAGAGAGCAACTACGATCTACGGTAGTAGATGGAATGGACGGCAAGACCCTCCAAGAACTATACAGCACATCATCTACACCCAAAGACATCAATACTATCTATCAAATCGCTCTCCAACTCAAACAAAATCCCCATGTCATGTCAGTAAAATGACTGATCGATCCAATTATGGCAGCAATTATCAGCAAAAGAGATATGATTCGTCTTGCAGATATGTGAGAGCAACTACAGACAATCTCTACAGAGCTAACCACGATTAATGATTTTACATGACTTATTTCAATCAAAAATAGGCTCATATCTCTCAAACACGAAAGATCTCAAATCGTAGTAGTCGATAAACAAGTAGATACTCTCCTCAAAGAGACTCTCCAAGTGATTGATCAAAAAATCAAGGAATATCAAGAAGAACACAAGGAATCACTCATCAGCGACATAGAAAATAATTGTAAACTCATCCAAGACTACATGGATTCGATAGATTTTGTGCCACAAATCACATCAATATACAATACATTACTGCGAAAAGATACCGAAAGCATGTTACAATATCTTGAGCCAGAAGAACGCAAATGATTTAAAAAGAAAATGAGTGATATCGTCAATACAAGACAAGTAGCGCTCATCAAGCAAATCAAAGAATGAGAGAAGTCCTGATTGCAAACGCAAGAAGAGACAGTCAATGAAATCAAAAATAAACTAACAAACATCAGATGAATTATTGGTAGTATTATTGATGAAAATACTCTCAAATCATTAGAAATAAGTGATCCGCTTGTGCTTCAGATAAGAACAGATATAGAGCAACTCCCTATTAATAAATGACAAGAATTATCGCAAAAACTTGATCAAATCTTCAAAGAAAGACAGCTTAGTATCCAGTTTTCTAACGAATCCACATGATCATCTCTGAAATCACTTGATCAGTACGGTATACCAAAATCTCTCTACTTTGTGCCAGATACTATTAAGAAAGTCAAATGGGATATATCAGCTAAGCAGACAAAAGATGGCTATTTTAAGTTACAATTTACATCATCGACAGGCAATATTATAGAGCCAAGTGTTAATAAAAAAATCCTTGGTAATTTTAAATTTACCTATTCATTCGATGAATGGCAAGAACTCAAAAAAATCATATCCGAACGAAACAGTAATGGCATTCAAAAAAAGTATGAGGAATATAAAAAAGATGCAGAAACCAACAAGAACGAAATAGAAAGTATCGAGAAGAAATATTATGTACCTAGGATGTTAGAGGTGATGAATCAAATCTCAGGAGAATGAAAATGGCGAAATATGCATGATAGAAAAAATCTACTATCAATTGATAATAAAACAGTAATCACTCCAACTATTGAAAAATCACTATCTACGCGATGAAGAATTTTGAGCCAGCAGCTACAACATAAACAATGAATTATGATTGTAGAAAGCGAAGCTGGTACTGGTAAAAACTTTAAATGTGATATACTGTGACATCTAACCAATAGAGAAGTATTTGATGTGAGCTGTAATGAATACATGGAGAAAGAGGATCTCTTATTCTCTCCAGAGATCGATAACGATGGGACACATCGTAAACCCAGTAAACTTGTACAATGACTACAGACTCCTGGGGCGATCATTGTGCTTGATGAAATCAATACGCTCAAACCTGGCGTTTCAAAACTATTAAATCCACTACTCGATGGACGCAGATACATCAATGATCCTCAGATGGGTAGAGTACACGCTCATCCATCAGTCATTATTATTGGTCTAATGAACCCAAGATACTATCGTGGTACCAAAGAATTACCTCAGGAATTTATCTCTAGATCAAGAGTGACCAATGATGCTTATCCTGAACCTAAAGAAGAAGCTTTTATGATAAGTAGATATATTGATTGACCACTAGGAAAGCTATCACAAGAAGAATTTAATAATTATCGAAATGAATACATTATTAGAGACGAAAAACCCTCTGATAAAACTATTTATAATATTTTTGTATGACTACATAAAGTAACAAAAATTGCCAAAAAAATCAGAGAAATATATTCTAAATCAAAAAAATGAGATGCTAATATATGAGAGGAGCTAGACTATGTATTCACAATCAGAGATGGAAACTATATCATTCAAGATTTTAATCATACCAAAGACATCAAACAATCGATAGATGATGTAGTTCTCATGAAAATTGCTGATCCAGAACAAAAGGAGTATACAAAGGGAATTATTGATGCAGAGTGTTCTCAATAACTATTCATCTCTCCACTCGCCTACCTTCTCTAGTCTATCTGCAATAGCATGCTCAACACTACTATTTCACATCTTCCACATCAGTAGGTATGCGTGCCTTACTCCAAGACTATCAAGTTCATGTAAATGACGGTAAAGGTTGTGAGCAATAATAGCTGGACTATATGCGGATCATAGGTCAATACGATGCGTCACCTCCGTCGTCTCAATACGCTCCAGTAACTCAGTAGGTCAGATAATCGCAATATCTCCACGATCATGTACTGAGTTCCACTGATGAGTTTTGAAGATCATCGTCTGTGGGCTATAATGACGATACTTTGCTCATGGAATAATTTGCTCTGAAGATTGTGATTTAAGTAATACAGGTATATGATATCATGCACGTTCCAGCGCCTCTTGGATATCATGCACACCAATCTGTCATGGCCTTAAAATAATAATATGATCATCATGAGTGCAATCAATGATGCTTGATTCTAGACCAATCCACGATGAACCACCATCAATTACTGCCACGCTATCACCAAAATATTCCTCCACCATCGACGCACTGGTAGCACTTGGCTGTCAGGATGGATTAGCACTCGGTCAAACGAGTGGTTGATCTATCTGCTCCAAAAGCTGTAATGCAAGTGGATGATTGGGGATACGACACAGTACCTTATCCGATCATCTCATTGCATGATGCAAAGACTTATCCTTACATGGGAGTAGATATGATATAGGTCCAGGGCTAAAATGGGACACCAACACATCTCGATATGCAGGTATATTGGTGACATATTGTTTGATCTGACTTGATCATGCAAAGTGACAAATCAATGGATTATCGTGAGGTCTATGTTTGGCTTCATATACTGCCTCCACTGCTCTTTGGTTGGTCGCCAAAGCACCTAGACCATATACTGTCTCGGTAGGAAATGCAACCAATCTTCACTCCAACAATAGCTGTTTTGCTTGATCAATATCTACTCTCATACACTAGTTCAAAGTAAAAAGTAAAAAGCTATAAAAAACAGTCGAGACCCTCCCCTTGATAAGGGGGAGACGGAGGGGGTTTAGCTACCCCTGCGCCTCCGGCGCTACCTGCTCTTCTATCTGAGTTTCTTTTTTCTTCGCCCAATATGAATCAAATAATCCTATATCCATCCTATACATCAAATTATTGATTGCATCTCACTTACTAAGAATACTGTAAGTTACATATTGAGATACTTGTTCTTTCCACAACGTAAGACACTTCTGTGAGACCACAGTGACCTTATTCGAGTAGCATCATAGTTCATCATTAGCAGACTCAATAGTTGAAATACTTACTCATTGATCGAGTTTGATGGGGTCTTTATTCGACGTAGAGATCTTTTTGAGTTCACGAGTAATCGGATTATATGTCGTATAATAATCACTCCGGTAGCTATTGATCGAGCCGAATACCTCATAAATATTAATCTGACGCTGACCGTAGATACTATATTCCCACTCTTGGATTTGGTTCCACTGGTCCCTATAGATAGTATCCTTGAGACGCTCAAAACGAGATAGCCCATACTCGCTGAAGTCCGTATAATTTACTCATGCAAGTTTGATTTTAAGCATCGTCTCAAACGCATAGATCTGATTTGAAGGTACAAATGATGCTGGAGTATATGGCAAGGTTGCTATTACGTCACCATAGGTTTTACCATTAGACCAAATATCAGTCAGATTTTTGTTATATACCATCTTGAGATACAGCTTCGTATAATCCTGCCACAATAGTGGATAATCTCCATTAAAACTTGAATTAGACTTAAGTACTCACCATGTAGCAAGTTTTGTAAGAAACTTTTGCAATCCAGGATCTTGATCAGCAATATCATTAAATTTGACTTCATTTGCGTTGGACTTGAGCTCATCAGCAATCTTAACTCCCAATGTACTATCTCACAATGGCTTCATTGTAGCATCAACAATAGCAAAGAACTCCTTTTTATGTGACTCAAGCTTTGCTTTTTCTACAGTAAGAACAAACCCAATCACATGTTCCTTCTTTGTACCCACGACAATACGCATCATACAACTTGCCATTTTATGACTACGACCCTGAGCATCCATTGCCTCGTACCACTGATCATTGCCACAGATCATATATCATTCATTACCATAGTAGTTGACCAGTCATTTGGCAGCAATCGTGTTACCATAGTTATCCGCCGTAGCAGCATCCAATAATTGTTGTGCTGATTTACCTTTACCACCATATAATGTATTGGCCTCTACAGTGACTCCGATCGTCTCATACAAGTTTCATAGATATTGTACATAACTTGATCTCCAGCCATAGTACTCACTAAATCACCAGTCCATCTGCCCAAACATATCGACCAACACTTGACCCGTATTAGGAAGCTTGATCGCTGGGGTATATAGTTCAAATTCTTGTCTTGGTAGTATCGCAATTGACCCAAATGCAATACTTGTAAGGAAGGTATCAATATTTGTCTTAACTTGATCTTGTGTATTTTCATTACCCAATGGAGCATAGAGCGTAATGATCACCATTGTACCATCAATGACCGTGAAATATCTCTTGTACCCATATCACTCACCACCACTTGGATCTCCACTATATACTGGCTCGTAAAAATCTAAACCACCGATCTTCGTAATTTTAAGTTTTTCAGTACTCCATCGTGAACCATACAATTGCATCTGATTTTTGAGGAAGAACTCTTGCTCCTTCTTATCCTTAAATTTTGGAAGATTGACGCGCTGAATATTAAACTGCTGCACATGATAGATATCAGGATTAGAAATCTCTCATCTGAGTTGGAGATTTGGGATATAGTGAGTCACCTTATATGATGTATCAAATTTCATCGTCACAAAGCTATCACTCACCTTACGATCAATATTAATCTGCTCAAGTCTACGAAGATATTCAGTAAAGCCTAATTTTGGAGAAACTGGAGTACCTGACTTGGTCGAGTTGGTCGTGATGAAGTCTTTGGCTTCTGCAATTGATAGTGCATATCCCAATGATGGATCAAACATACCTCCCATCCCAAAAGTATTGACTCCAATCACCTTACCATCCAGTACAAGCGGTCATCCACTATTACCGCCAGCGATCAGTGCATCAGTCTTGATGTATGATACATCATTGTATGGTTGTGTACCAGCAACGACTCACTGCGTCTTGGTGATGGTGTTAGCTCCGACCCATGGATATCAGATCGCTACGACCGTATCTTGAGCCTTAGGCACATAGCTGTAGTTGAGCTCGATCGTAGTCAGATCTGCGAAATTCACATTCTTACCGAAGATATCAGTACTATCAATACGTAGCAATGCTACATCTCTACGGATATCACGAGCAATCAAACTCGCAGTATAATGACAACGAGGACGCTGAGTATCATCTACCGTAATACAGATCGAAAATCATGGCAATGTACCACCCAGACCATTATCTACTACATGATTGTTGGTCAGGATCAGACCATCTTTACCAATAATCGACGCACTACCCCATCACAGCATATTGGGATAACGACCTCATACAGCATCATATCATACGATCTGTACGACAGGGTTGTTGGCAGCAGATGCCACAGTCACCATCGATCCAAAGCAGCATATCGCCATAGCGACCAATACAAACAGTAATTTTTTCATCAAAATACAAAAAGGAGCTAAATATAAATTTCTAACTTTGATATAATGATTATCATTGTATTTTGCAAGGATAATTCGGCTTATAGTAGATTTCATATAAAAATAGGAATATCATTATCTATGAAATCTACTACGTAGTGCATTATCTTGAGGAGTGAGCTGATTCTAATTCTAAACGTAATGTACTATAATTTCAATGAACTAATTAAGGAAACACTGCAAAACCTCACGATATTCTCAAAGATCATCGTAATCATCATATCGTGAAAGGTTTGCTGTCATGTGTTTCCTCGAGAAAACGCTGTCCTGAACCACAAATTTGAC
>JAYSSF010000102.1:0-11039 GCA_043720715.1 bacterium | reverse complement strand
TGAAATACTATATCTAGTATACATAACTTACTACTAAAATATAGAAGAAAATACCTAAATCCTTACGGATTTAGGTATTTTTGGGACAGGCTCTAATGTGAGTTGATTTTCAGAACACTAACGAACAATTAGGTAAAGAAATTATTCAATCTATTAAATGAGGTTTGCCTTTTGAAGAGTTACAAAGGATTTTATCACCGTACAAATGAGAAAAACAACAGGAAATATTTAACAATGATGATCTATCAGATATGGAGAAATGAAGCGCAGCAAATGCAATGGGTAATCATCAAATTGCTATAACATTTTATGAAAAACTATTATTAAACTGTCCTAAAAACACTATTACAGAACTAAGAATACTTAGTTGACTTTCTTTGGCATATAGTTGGATTGATCAAGAAAAACATAAGAAGACTACAAAAACTATTATAGGTAGAGACCTTATGAATGAAGATATATGAGTTGAGGAGGTAGCTACAATAAAAGCAGGAGCAAGACTTGCCCTTGGAACAACTTTTGCATATGACTGAAATTATAGTGATGCACAAAAGCTACGAAAAGAAATTTTAGAGACAGAATGAAATAGTGAAGAGCTTAATAGTTTCAAAATAAAAGCAAAAGAATGTATAGATGATTTGAAATATGGCGACTAACTTTCGGGTGATTTTTTTAATAATCTCTTTTGTAAATATCATGGAATTGAATCTCACTAGAATAGAAGTAGAAGCAGCAGAAATATGAAACCAAATCAAAAATGACTTAGATCAAGATGATGTAGCTCAATGACTCTATAGTACACTTACTTGGTGAATGGAATACTGGCAGGAAGATGATCGTGTGGATGAGGTAATTGAAAAATGGTTGACAGCTATTGGGCAACCTTCTAAAGAAATAGAAATATGAAACAATAATATAATAAATTATGTAAAATTAAGATTAGCTCATGGATTGTTTATACTCTATTATATTAAAAAGGATTTTCCTGGAATGATTAGCATGATGGACCTGTTTTATAATTTACAATGAGACGAAAAATATCTTAGAGGGGTAAAAAAAGATTTTGATAAACATTTCACAGACATAGTATGATTCTACACTACAAAGATATAGTCACTATTGAGGAGCAACATAATAACTAAAAAAAACTAGAAATCAGAAGCTATTGGAGTTTATTCTCAGTAGTAATTTGCAAAAAAATCACTAATACAAGACTATGAATATCATAGCCTGCTCATATACCAATCTTGGACCATTTGCCAACAAGACGATGTCATTGGTCGTGCATCCGTGAGCAGCGATGATCATCGCGCCTGTGGGGACGGGCAAAAGTATGCTCTTCTTTGACTGACCAGTATATGGATTGTATAAATACGGTACGAGAGACGTCCTCAATAATGCCTGTGATACTGGTAGTATTTCGATGCTCATCGAAATCAATGATGAATACTGGCTCATTCGCAGACAACTCAAAGCAAGTAAAAACAGAAGCATCAGTACCACAAGCTCGCTGGCTCGTTACTATGGAGATGTCAGCAGTATCTATGATCAGTATCCTGAGATTTTGTATGCTGATCGTGACATCATCGCTGAGCTGGATGTGATCAGTATCGATGAGATTGTGTTCAAAAATGAAACTGATCTGCAGAAGAATCTGGAGGAGTTTCTGCCTGCCAGAGACGTGTTTATGAATCGTGATATGATGATGCAGGAGTCGAGCAATATCTTCGACCTGACTCAGACGGAGAGGGTGACCGTGTTTAAGCATTTGTTCGGACTGCTGGATATTGATAGTGCCAAGGATAGACTCTGAGAAGAAAAAACCAAACTCAAATATCTCCTTCAAGCGAAGAAAGACATGAGTAGTGCCAGCCTCAAGTTTAATCAATCAATAGCATCACTGAGACAATCATATGACTGGATCTCAACAAATACAACAGTATCCCTGGCAGCTTATGACGGCGATATGCTTACTCAGTGGCTAGAGCATAGTAGTATGATGGGGACGACGATAGCGATTGATCAGGTCGCGACGATACAGCGAGACCAAGCAACTTCAATTCGTACTGCACTCGAGTGACACAAGCAGCAGTATCATCAGGCTCAGGCTCAGATAGACCAAATCGAGCAACAAATTATCAATCAAAAATCACAAATCACAGCATTTGAAAAAGAAATCATAATATGCGAGAATAAAATTGCTCAATACGACACTACTCTCTTGACCTACAATACTGATCAGCTACAGACTCTCAAGACACAGAAACTCAACCTCATTCAGCAAATCAATGACCTCGAGTTTGCGATCAATTATGATGTGTTTGATGAGCAAGTAGAGGATCTGCAGCAAGCATATGAGTATACTACGAGACTCACTCAGCAAGGTAAAGAACTACAACTGCAAACGAGCCATATTGATACTCAGATCAAGGCGCTACAAGATACCGAACAACTACAGATCACCAATTATAAAGCACAAGTTGCAGCTCTGGATATGCAAATCAAGCAGCTCGATGAACAGATTGCTCTCAAGCAACAAAAACTTGATGTTGCTCGCACCTTTCATTGTGCTAAAATTGATGCAAATTGTCCGTTTATCGATCAGATCAGTGAGTGAGTGATCGCTGCCCATGATCGTGAACTACAACAAATCAAGGCACAACACATAGAAATCGCAAATCGCAAATCGCAAATCGAATCTCAAGGTGGAGCTACCGACTACCCTGCCCATCTCCAGCGTCTCACGAGTCAAAAAGAATGACTACAATGACAAATGACTCAGCTCAGAGAGCAACTGATCAAGGTATGATACAAACAAATCACTGAATCATATCCGGAATATCAACAATATCAAAATACACTCAAAACAATCGATCAGCAAATCATGCACCATGAATCAAAACTGCAAGAACTCGATGAAATTATAAAACAGAAAGCACAAACTATAGTACAACTGGAGCATATACAAGTTGAAAGTTGAAAACTGAACACTGAACACGAAGTACTTGAACACAGATATCAAGAACTCAAATCCCAAAACTCACAATCTGATATACAGTACCAGCAGATTATCACATACGAAACAAACCTACAAACTATGGTCGATCAGGTCAGTCGTATCAATGAGCTTATCAGTGATTATAAAACCAGTCAGCTTGAAATTATCATATTGGAGACAAGAGCGAAGCGTGTGGATGAACTATACACGATCATCTCGAAGGAGCTTACTGTCCTCGTCTTGCAAGAATACCTCCCAGTTCTGTCAGACATCATCAATAATCAGCTTAGCAAAGTAGTTGACTATCAGCTTGAATTTACTGTCAATGCTGGATGAGATAAGCTCGAAATCATGATCAAAGATGAATATGGATCCAGAGAGGTGAAGAGTTTGAGTGGCTGACAGCGTGCAATTTTGAGATTGTGTTGGATATTGGCCATCGCCCTCTGGTCTGGTAACAAGTTCCTGTTCCTCGATGAGACGATCAATCATCTCGATAAAGAGATGGTAAGCAAAGCTGCAGAGCTAATCGAAGAATTTGTGCAGTGAAATAAGGTTACACTGTATGCGATCACGCACAGCGACCAGATTCAAGAGCTAGATATTTGGGATCATGTAGTGAGGGTGAGGGAGGTTTTGGGATAGACTTAGATTGTTTTAGATCTTATAATCACTATAGTTATATTATCATTTAGTAGTAGTAATACCTATGCACCAACAATACTTCCAAGAGCATGTGCAAGACATCAATCAAGCGCTGGAGACATATCTTGCATCATGGTCAGAATCTACTTGTGTTAGCTACCCAAAATTGACTCCTTTGATCCAAGAGTTTGTAACTGCTAATGCATGAGGCAAGAGACTTAGGGCTGTATTGGTGATGATGTGATATGAGATGATTACGGGCCATCACAATAGTGAATTATTGCCAGTTGCTCTTGCATACGAGCTTTTTCAAACTGCCATATTGGCTCATGACGATATCATTGATATTAGTGATTTGAGAAGAGGTAAACCAACTCTCCATAAAGCAATCGAACATAGATGAACCAAAGATTTATGATTATGAGCTAAAAGCTGACATTATGGTGTGAGTCATAGTATTTGTTTGGCTGATATTGGATTATTTTTGGCCAATAAGATGATCGTCGATAGTAATTTATCTAATGAGATCAAAGTCAAAGCATCTCAATCATTCCTCCAAAGCTCCATTGATACATGACTGGGCGAGATATTGGACGTAGAGCTTGAGCACCTTGACCATAGTACAATCACTGAGTCAGATATCATTAGTATGTATCGTAGCAAGACTGCTCATTATACTATTACATGACCACTGTTGCTTGGTGCCATTTGTGCTGGAGCTGATGAAGAAACATGTAAAGGTATTGTGATTTTTGGAGATAATCTGGGTATTGCGTTTCAGATTAAGGATGATGAAATTGGTATTTATCAAGATGAGTGAGTGAGTGGTAAATCTGCCACAAGCGATATCGTAGAGGGTAAATATACGATCCTCTATCATCATGCACTACAACATGGAACAGAACAGCAAATTGAGCAGCTCATGTGATTGTATGGTCATGATGTTAACACTCAAGAACACCAGATGATCAAAGATCTTTTTGAACAGACTGGATCCAAGAAATATTGTGAAGATAAAGTGGCTGCATACGTAGAAGCCGCCATCGAATATATTCCATATCTCACGCCCCATCCAGCATATCGTGAATATCTTCACCAACTTGCTGCATTTATGATCAATCGCACCAAGTAATTTTCTTCGTCCTTATCCTTCTTACTTGTCCTTATCCTTCTTACTTGTCTTTATCCTTCTTACTTGTCCTTATCCTTCTTACTTGTCCTTATCTATGCAAATCTACTATCATGGACATGCCTTTATCGAAATCCAGTCTGACTCTACTCGTGTTTTGATAGACCCATATGTGACTGGTAATAGGTTGTGTGATACTACCGTCGATGAGTTAATCAAGACTCCGATTGATTTTATTGTACTGACTCATGGGCATGGAGATCATGTGGGTGATACGCTTGCTCTGGCTGCTGCTTATCCACAAGCTATCATAATCTCTACCTGATGAGTGATTGCGCGACTCCAATCTCAAGGTATGACTAATCCTACCTATGGACCTAGTATCTGATGATCAGTAATCCTCGATCAATGTACAGTTAAGATGACACCAGCTCAACATGATGCTCGTGTAATGAATAGTGAATACTATAGTCAACCCGCTGGAGTAATCATCACCATTGATGGCAAAAAGATTTACCATGCAGGTGATACATGACTAATTATGGATCTACAACTGATCAAACAGCGATGACCAATTTATGTCGCTTTCCTGCCAATATGAGATTACTACACCATGGGAGTAGCTGATGCTGTGACTGCATGTGGATGGATTATGCCGACCACTGTCGTACCGATCCACTTTAATACTTTCCCTCAGATCAAAGCTGACCCAATCGAGTTTGCCAGACTCGTGATGCTCCATAAGTTTGCAGTACCTAAGGTACTTACTGCTGGACAGTATGTGGTGATATAAATCTTCTTTCCAATTCTACTACTGCATCAATATATCAAGCAACATCAGTAATAACTATTTGTAAAACTCATTTATCAAATCAAATAATTTTGATATTATCTGAGAATAATTGATTTGATGGTATTTTAGTTTTTTCTTCGAATACTTTCTCAATATAATTAATAAGTTTTGATAATTTATCAAAATAGTCTTCAAAAGGATACATATCATCAGGCTCTAGGTCAGTAAAAGTATCTCATTCGATATACGGAAGCCTAATAATTGGAAATTCTTGTCATAAAAAAGCATTATTTAGTCATCAGTCTATTCATTTTATGTCTTTATTGTAACATCAAGATGTGAGGTTTTCTTGATCTAAATGTAGAACCTGTATGTTAATTTTTTTAATTTTATCGTCATATCGATATAGGTTTTCACTTCTAACATCGTAGACACCGTCGATTTCTTTTTTGGCTTTATTTTGAATATCTTGATAAATAACTATATCTTCATAATTAAATCACCAATATTCTTTTATTACTGTTTCTTTATTATTGCTGAAACACTCATAAATTACAGTACTGGTTTCTCAGTATGTTCATGAAAATATTTCTTCTTGTTTATAATAATTCTCTATCATTATTTATTGGATATAAATAACTTTATAAAACTCTCTTCAACTCATCCAAACTGGTCTTGCCTTCGAGTGCTTTGATGTAACCATCTTCGGTGAGTGTGGCATATCACTTGGGTCTGATGGACTCAAGGATCTCGAGCGTAGGGATACCGCGTAAGATCATGGACTCGACATCATCATCCACTGTGAGTACCTCTGCAATACATGAACGACCACGATAACCGCTATCGCCAGTTGAAGGTTTATAAAGTTCTAAAGTTGAAGGTATTAGTTGTGGTTGATATTGTTTAACTGAGCCGAGCTCACGATCAAGCTCTGCTTGGATCTCAGGAGTGATTGTCACTGCTTTTTTGTCATCAGCAAGAGTGCGCACAAGGCGTTGACCGATGATGCAGTTGACAGCTGGAGCAAGCATATGTGGTTTGACTCACATATTGAGAAGTCTGGAGACTGATTCGAGAGCACTATTGGTATGCAGTGTTGTGAGGACAAGATGTCATGTGAGGGCTGCATTGATTGCAATCTCAGCAGTTTCGACACTACGGATTTCTCATACGAGGATGACATTGGGATCTTGTCTCAGGATGGCTGCGAGTCACTTTTCAAAGGTATATCACTTCTTGATATTTACTTGGGATTGTTGGATACCAGGGATTTCGTATTCCACTGGATCTTCGAGTGTGATTATCTTTCTGCTACTATTATTGAGCATCGAAAGCATGGTATATAGCGTCGTCGTCTTACCACTACCAGTAGGTCAAGTCACAATAATCATACCAGTCGTCTTATCCAAGGACTGTTGAATATCTGCCAGATGGTCTGACCTAAATCATATTTGTTCGAGTGTGAGGATAGTTTTAGTTCCGTCGAGGTATCTCATAACAATGTTTTCTCCTCTGAGACCTGGCATCGTGGATACTCTGACGTCAATCTGCTTGGGTACTCATGTCATCAGAGTCTCAAAGTTCATACGCCCATCCTGTGGCATAAAATCTACATTGATCTTGAGATCGGAGAGATACTTGACTGTGCCAACATAGCGATCATACTCATCATGGGCAAGCTTGAGGACTGTCTTGAGGATACCATCTTGGCGAATCCTGAGATATGAACCATCATGCTCACTTTGCCAGTGAAGATCTGATGCGCCAGCTTGAAACGCAAGTCTGATGATCTCTTTGAGCATATCTTGCTCTTTGAATATGTCTTTTTTCTTATATGTTTCGACGAGAAGCTTCTCCGCTTCTGCTCAGGTGACCATCGATCTATGATTGAGAGTTTTGCTCTGGAGCTCTTCTATCTCATCAATACGATCATACCAAGCAAGACAAATCTTGAATGAGTCAGGATCAGTATAATATAACTTAATATCAAATCATTGTTGAGCAAAATCCTTCTTAATCGAGTCAATAAATGTCGGATAATTATTGGTTGTAACACAATGGATCAGCTTAGTCTCGTTGGCCATTGGTACGATTTCTCCTTGAGTGGCTTGCTCGCGAGTGATGAGTTTGACAATGTTCAAATCTGGCTTAACGGTGTTAAGATAGCTCGCATCGACAATAGCTGATTTGGGGAAATTGTGCATCACAATCAGAGGAAATACTATTCACTGTAATTATACTGATAGGAGTCAAAAAAAGCAAACAAAAAACCCACCATGCCGTGGAACACAAGGAATTAATAACTCCTAAAATCATAAGTCGAAGCTCAAGATATCACAAGGATACCTAATGTCTGCTCCGTGAAAAAAACATAGAAGAATTAATAACAATTCACCAACACAGTAGGCTGTTTATGTATACAAAAGTAGTTGAAAGTTACAAGCTAAAGGTTACAAGTAGCTATGAAATATTTTGACTCGCACATACATCTCAACAATAGCCAGCTCTACCCTACTTGGCAAGAACTCATGCAGCAGTTTGCTGATCATGGATGAGTCTGACTTGTCAATATTGGTGTAGACGATGAGTATAATGCTCGCGGAATCGAGATTGCTCAGCAATCCAAGAGTCTATTTCCACAATTACATATCGGTTGTACGGTAGGTATTCATCCATGCAAGGTTGTTGATGATGATATGAATAAAAATGATATTGACGAGATGATTATCAGAATTGAACAAGATATCCAAACTCATCGTGATGTCTGGGGTATCGGTGAGTGTGGGACGGATCTGTATCGACCATGTACTCCTGAGCAACATGAGATGCAGCAGTATGCGACTCACTGCCAAGCGATGCTTGCCCAGAAATATCAACTCCCACTGATCATCCATTCACGTTCCGATCGACAGTGAACCTATGAAGTACTCAAAGACTACCAAGATATCATCATCAATCTCCACTGTCGAAATTATACATCAGCTGAAATAAAGATAGCACTGGATACACGGTGAGATCGTGTGTACTTCTGATTCTGATGAATCATCACCTACCCCAAGGCGTGAGAGGTTAGAGATAGTCTCATAATATGTCCAATAGGTCAGATTGTATTGGAGACTGACGCACCATATCTCCCCCCACAGTTGCATCGCTGAGCTAGTAATTATCCTCACTATATCTCTGAAACATACCAAAAAGCTAGCGAAGTGCTAGCTCTTGATTTGGATATATTATGTCAGCAAGTTGAGAAAAATTGGAAGAGATTATATAGAAGGAATTAGATATTTTCATCTTCACCTGCAAGTTCATAATTTGGTCCATCTTTCTCAATACCTTTTTTGGATGTTGTTGTAAAGTATGTATTAAGATATCAAATAATTTCTTTTGGAGCATTATCTACTGCTTGTAAAATCTCCATAAGAGTATTTTTTTGTACCTTTAGTCACTCTGTTCAGTTGTTAATTTGTTCTTGAATCTCCTTTAATTCTTGGTTCAATTCATCTATTGTCAGTTGGATTTTTTCAGCCTTAGTTTTATTGCCATCTATATTTCCTATAGAATCGAAAAAAGTTGTAAGTTGTTCTTTAAATTCAGTATTATCTGCTATGAATTTATTAGATTCATCTCATTGAAATACGTAATTGATCTTGTTATTTTCCATATGATCCAATTTCTAAAAAAATACTAAATTAAGTTCTCTTATTTTTTGATAATATATATTAATAATATCTTTTCAAGTCAATTTACTTATTTATATTTTATAACTACGAATCTTGACTCATTTAGATGTAATAGTGAGAAATTTATATTTAAGTTCTTGTCCGGAGGATATGATTTTAATCAAATAAGCGAGTACCACTTCTCGCTCACTAAATAGCTCTACTCTGCAAAACAGTATTGACTGAGGTAAGATGGAAATCTTGTCAAAATACACCATGATACCAAAATCTTTGTCTTGAGTAATAAGGATTGCTTGATGGGTATGACAATATCAAGCTAACTGATAATCATCATATCATGGATGAATCGATGCAAAATGTTGAGCATCGTACCCAAGTGATACTAATTTCTGAGTTACAAATACTGGTATATTTTCATCACAGATGATTTTAAGCATATAATACTTGCTCATTGTTAACAAGTAAAGACGAAAGTTTGATCGCTTCTTGAATATGTTTTTCTTTGAGAGATGGAAATTGCTCAAGTAATGCTGAGACCGAGACTCACTGAGCGAGATAGTCAAGCACCATTGAAACTGTAATTCTTGTGCCGACAAAGATGGGTTTACCACCAGCAATATTTGGATTGTATGTGATATTTTCTAACATGATAGTTGAATGATAGATAAGCTAACTATATATACCCTAAGATGATCTATTTTTCAAGAGATTTTTTCATCTCATAATTACAATTATTCCCACAAGAATAAACCCTACCATCCAGGCTTGTGTCTTATTGATCATCTGACTCATAATTATGATGGATTCAGTCAATGGATTGTCTCTTAGATTCTCGAGGATGATCCTGACAATGCCATAGAATATCATAAATCCACCAGTGATGAGTCATGGAGACCAGAGTTTACGAATTTGCTGGATCCTTGCCAGGATGACTGTGATAACGAATCACAATACTCACTCCCCTAGTCATTCGAGGAGATTGGTATTTCGCCTGAGTTGTGTATCGACTGAGTCATAGACCCTTACAAGATATAGCTGTGTCATTCTGAGCGTAGTGAAGAATCCAGATTGATCTTCTGTGTAGACTTTACCTACGAGCTCTTGATTGATGGCATTGCCCCAGCGTCAGAGTGCGATACCGATCGGCAATACCAACACTACCAAATCAGTCAAGATAAAGAACTCTCTCACTGTTAGCTTGGCACGACGCACTCGATACCATACACTGAGTCAGACTCCGATAAATCATCAGACAAATGACATACCGCCCTTTCGTACTTGGACGATCTCGAGGGGATGAGCAAGATAGTAACTTGGATCATAGATGAGCACATGACCAAGCCTCCCTCCGATGATGATACCCAATACAATCCATGTGATAAGATCATCAAGTTGGTATTGGAGAATATCTGTGACTTTAGGTCATACGAGTGACTGAAACCATATTTGACGACCCAACCACCACAAAATCCCCCACCCTATCAAGATGCCAAACAAATACATGAGTCCATATCGATGGATCGTGAGGGGTCAGAGTTGGAGCATTTTATTATTAAGCCGCTATTGATGAGGTTCACAATTCTTCTATTTTATTTAACAGAGCGAGCTGTTCCTTCGTTAATTCTCGATAATGCCAACTATGTTTCATCTCTTTTCTTATAGAATCGATATTATCAAAAAGATCGTATAATTCTTTAGGCTCTAGCATAGAAGATTTAAATAAATACTAATAATGTTTCCTAATAAGATCTAATAATTGTCTGCAAAGGTAATCATCATCTTTTAAATATCTTC
>JAYSSF010000101.1:0-30868 GCA_043720715.1 bacterium | reverse complement strand
TTTAGTCCACAGTTATCAATTAGCTTCTGAAGGCATTTTTGTGCCAGCATACTATCTCTACTTGGTAATTTAATTGCTCGCTTAAATCTTGTCATCTTCTCCACTACTACAAGTATTACCGCCGTATCCTCTCTTACTGATACAATGAAATCTACTTCACAATGTCACCAAATAGTCTTTGTTCAAATGATTTGAGGCCTATCATTGATGAATATTCTTCATTGAATTCTTCCTCATTCTCTTTTATCGCGTTTAGCTTTCTTCTTATATGTCTTGAGAAGCTTCAGTTATTTGAGATGGTACTTGAGGTAACTTCAATACTTTGAATCAATATATCTTCTGATTGATATTCATAATACAATAGGTAGTTCTTTCTCTCATCAGTGCTTAAATCTATCAATATTACTCCATCTTCCTGCTACTGCTTCAGCTGTTCGTCACAGCTCTAGTTTCTCATACACATAAGCCTCTAATTCATTACATAATCTAATTGTCTTACATTGCTTTTTCTTTCAGTAGGTTCTTTGTTTTGCTCTAACTCAAGCATGCTCTGCATCATAGTGTCATCATCTTTTCTTGTTCCTCTTTCGTTCTCTGGATAATACCGAATGATCTCTTCATAAGACAAATCATATCTTTCTCCAACTCATTCATTCTCTTCTAAGTTCTTGTATTCTCTTTCTTTCTGAACTAAGTAGTCTTGTAGTCATGTGTAGAAGATTGATACTAAATAAAGGTAGTAATTATACTTTCTTTAGATAGTGGTGCAATTAATATGATAACTTTTCAAAGTTATAAGGTTCATAAAGTTTTGTAAGGGGAAGCATCTTCATCATTGTACTCTCCACATCTTCGTCATTGCGAGAAATGTAGCGTAGCGGAATGACGCGGCAATCCATTTAGGAATTTGTACACACTAGTCTTCTATGTAGCAAACTATATATTACTTTTAGAATCTTGGTGCAATGGATTGCTTCGTCGTACCTCCTCGCAATGACGAGTGCTTTGAGATAACGAAAAAAATCAGAGTGGCGGGGCTCGAACCCACGACCTCAAGACCCCCAGCCTTGCGCGCTACCAACTGCGCCACACCCTGATTTATATTATGTAACAGGTTATAACGTATAGGTCATAACTTGTCTGCACTATAATAATATGTATATCAAATTCAAATCGATGCGTTCGATTTAAGGACGATGCGTGCATCGTCCCTACGTCAATTGATCAATCGGACGAGCTGTCATACATCCAAACAACCGCAAGTGCTGATGAGAACGCTACTTTATAAACCTTATAAACCTGATAACTTTTTACCAAGCGATAGCGAGTCACATCCATACCATTCATCTCTATACTCATCGACGATCACATCTCCCTGACGAATATCTGTGCCCACAGTACGAGCGATAATACGATGCTTGGGATATAGTGTCTGAATGACATCGATATACTGTGCAGCTGACTGCTGTGACTGCTCCATCACGATCACGCTCGAACCACCATGGGTAGCGATCTCACGGAAGTGGTCAGATAGATACCAATTTGCCCAATCAGAGACCAGAACATACTGGCTCTTCTGATCTTCAGCATCAAGAAGTCAGACTGCTTCAATCATACTCGCTGGGAATAGCGTCATGGATTGGCCCATCTCACCAAAGTACCACAATCCGTCACGTTGTTTCATCTCGATCTCGGATGGTACATAACGATGAGTGATTCTCAGATACGTCGGTTGCTGAGGAGTAGATACAACAGTATTGAGATCAGACAAGGAGATGGGCTCATACACTCTCCAGCCATATCATGTCATCAATGAGATATCATCAAACTCTGGGGCAAACTTATGACCAATGCCAGCTACTCACACACGCAGATTGACAATCGTGATTTGAGTCAGATTAGTCACATCATACATCTCGAAGAACTGTGCTATTGTCAGACGAGAGAGAATAATAAGTGTAGACTGATCTACTATAGGATCAAAGTCTGACAATGACATACAGTTGGGGAAGAGATGTCAGACGTCGGCATAGATTGCCCTATAGGTCTTGGACTCGATCAACTGATCTACAAAGTCTCAAGACTGGATATAGTGGAGGAGGTTGGTTTCGGACATGAGGTTGGAAAGTTTGTAAGGTTTATAAAGTTTGTAATGTGATTGCGAGAATGTAATCTGGAATTATTTTTTGGTCTTTGTAATATATTTGTAGTTGTATCGGAAGTTTATCATAACTTAATACTATATTTCTACAATTATCATTATCACAATTGCAATTCATTGTTCGAGGGTCATCGGGAGCCATGATTGTACTGTAATCTATCAGTACTTCTGATAATGGTTTAATATCCGTAAGTGCTCTTACTATCAATTCTCAATCTACTTTTTCTATATAAGAATTTGGGGCACAAGAATGATTAATATAATTAGTAATATTCTCTCAAGGGGAGATATAGTAATTTTGATCATATCTATATGAATTTGCCGAGAGTTCAGAGAATATCCCGTCTTGCTCTAATTCTTCAGTAGTAAGTAAGTCTCAAAGTACTTCGCAAATGAGCTCACCCCCCCCTATGAATAAATTGGTGAAAACTCATTTTCAGTGTTTTGATTGTTGGATTGATAATTTATTCATAAATTACTTTTTCTGAGTCATTAAAAATTGGGTAAATTTATCACATATCACATCAAATCACTCAGTGCTCGATGCAATCATCTCCTTACCATGCACAAGTGTGATTGTTGTATCTAGATTAACTTCAATACTAGTTGATTGATGTGCGCGAGCAGTAGCAATCCTCTCACGAGCAGTATCTAGCACCTCATCAATTGTCTTATTGATACTACGTAGATATGCATCAGGAGACAATGGCTTGCCTGTGGCTTGGAGTACGAGCTCATCCATAGGTAATGAGGACCCAAACTTTCGGAACTTCTCCATTCGAGGTCAGACTAGTGGATTATCAAGAATATACCCATCACGCTCAAAGAAGAATTCTCTATATTGATAGACCGCTAGATCCGCCATACCATAGCCATGATAACTACACGCACTCTCCCAGTTGAACGGGTGAACCGCAAGCAATGGTCGTGGTAGTGGCGTAGTATGTGAGAAATAGTTGAGACTGACTCCATTGGCGATGTCCAATACTTTGTCAGTGGTGAGATCAGTGGATGTATAGATCTGTCTTTCAAACTGCACCATGGCGGCAATCGACATCATACGGCGACCCGCAAGTGGATGAAGCTTACGAACCCTCGCCTCAAACTGATCCCATGGGAAATAGTCTCCGTCAGAATTCTGAGCATACAGTGTCTTGTACTCGATACTGCTCATCACACTATCCATAAACATACTCTGTGTCTCGGCCCAAGCGGTTGATGCTGGTGGATATTCTGTGTTGAGGATGACATCTTGCTGATCCATATGTGCAAAATGAGCCGCATGTCCTCATTCGTGGAACAAGGTATGTCACATATCAAACCCATCTCCTATCACATCGGGTCTTGAGCAACAAGTAAATCCAATCTCGACAGACTGTCTCATGCCATCAGTATAATGAGCTGGTACTGGCATATGACAGAAGCCATTGTTATACTTACCATCTCTTTCCATGAGGTCGAGTTGCATGGTCGCACCACGATAGTTGACGCCAAGTCTGGTCATACATAGACCCCAATTCATGAGTTGATCTTGGAGGCGGAAATATGGGTCTTCTTGTTTGGTAAAGTCTCATGACAGATAATATCCCATATTCCACGGCTCACGTAATCATGGTTGGTTCTTCTCCATCTCATACAGGTACTGTCTTGAGCTCTCTGCTTGCTCATACAGATCATCAAAGATCTTCCAGATTACCTCACAGTCCATACGCTCCTCAATCTGCGTCTTATAGTCGTAGAAGTGTTTATATCCTAGTGCTTGTGCATACTGATTTCTGAGTGCTACAAGCTGGACATATGGAGCTAGATCATCTAGCGGATACTGGCAGATACCATGATAGTAGGCTTTTCTCAGATTTTCGTCAGATTCTGTGGCCATCTTGGCATACATTGATTTTTCTGATAGTGAGACAAACTCCCCTGTAGTGGGATCAGTATATCACTGGACACGATTAGATCTCGAAGTATCAATACTCTTCTCCAAGGTGATAATCTGAGTTTTGAGATCCTTGAGTTTGTCTGGTGTAGAGTTCATACGGAAGAAATACTCCCAATGCTGCAATCTCTTGAATAACTCAGGATCTGACTCAACTGCGAGTTGTGCTTGTACTTGAGTGTAATGTTCTGCTGATGATTTGAACCCATCCAGCGTCGTCTTGGTAGAGACAAATGGTTCGTCATATGTCTTGTCACCCATATAGCTGAGCCAAAATGCTTCTTCATATGGGATATGACTATCGAGATAGGTTTTATTGAGGTGATTGAGGAGGTCGAGGGTGGACATAAATAAGTTACAGGTAGAAGGTTAAAGGTAGAAGGTTTTTGGATCTTCTAGTTTATAAATCTCAATCGGTGGTTCTTCGTAAGGATGTGAGTCTTTTAGGGCTTCAACAACAGCGTGAAGATGATCTTGATCACACACATACTCAAGCCTATCTTCAATCACAGATTCCATCTGTCATAATGAACCAATGACAGGTTTTGCTCCATCCATCGGCTTGAAATAGCCTACTCATGGTATCACAAATGCACAATACGAATAATTGCCGATAATTCAAGCTCAAGCATCTCACATCGCTAGACGGACAATGTCGGTATGAGTCTGCGGGATGTTGGTGTGAATTTTGTAATTCATTTGAAGGTAGATTATTTGTTAAATGTATCATCAAGCCGATTCTTTGGGTTGGTTTGAATATAGTATCTAATTCTTTCATATTCGAATTGGTCGCGTATGATGTGATCATGATACCTACCTTGCCATCAAAATATAATGTCATATTCATTTGCATATTTCTGGACACGAGATTTGATATTACGAACGATAGATCACAATGTTTGTTCTGGTTTTTGTTTTCCCGTAGGGACATATGGCAATGTGTCCGATTCAGATGACAATGTGTCCGATGCGGTCAATTGATTTAAATAACAATGTGCATCTGTTTCCAATGCGGACGTGTTGCCACACGTCCCTACGGCAGGTATCGTATTGATAAATAATAATAGATGAATATGGTTGGGCATAATGATATATTCATCTATCTCAACATAATTTCTCCTCTGATCAGTTTCGATAATCTCTTGCTCGCAAACCTTGCCAATTTCTGATAGGACCATTTCTCCATCTTCAATCTCACCAAAATAATGTTGTCTGTCTGCTGTGCATATGGTAATAAAATAACCACCTGGACTACCGTAATCATATTCTGATCGACGAGGAGATGCGTGTTGAATAAGTTTTTGCATATAAAGTAGGAGATAATTATTTTACCATTCACTATTCTTCTCTCACTCAGTGTTCCTCTTCTGTCTTGCTTTGGTCTGAGACATCGTCAGGATCTGTACAATGAAACTACTAGCCACCAAGAACAATGGGAGACCAACTACAGCATAAAACATCGCTATGATTTTGCCTCATACGGTGTGTGGACTAATATCTCCATATCCAAGTGATGTAATACTGATAACACTAAAATATAGTGAATCAAAATAACTGCGTCCCTCCAGAATACTGAAATAATATGATCCAAATCACACAATAATAATCACAAGCAATAATTCAATCTCCAATTTCTCTACGAGAGTAAAGGTACGACTAAAATAGTGTCTGAGGGGCTTGCGATATCGTCTTAGTGGTTGGTGCTTCGATGATTGTTTCATCCGACTGTGATGGAGGAGTTAAAACTGGTGATGGAATACTACCATCAGAATATCTACTGGCGAGGGTTATGAGCTCTCCGATATTTTCCATGCGCTCTTCGGCTTGTGCTTTGCCTTCATCATGGATGAGGAAATCTTCATATTTGATGTCTTTGACAATCTTGGCGAGGAGGTCTGCTGGCGAGAGCTGATCGACTACCTGGAAGCAATATGACATGAGTTGAACAAATTGCTTGATGGGTGAGACAGAACGTGAAGTCAGTCAGATACTAGACCAATGCTGATCAATATCAGTGATAATATCGTGTAATGATAGATTGCGTTTCTGAGCATACTCCTCAATCTTGGTGACGGTGTCAGGTCAAATACTACGCTTGGGCACGTTGATAATACGCTTGAGAGCTACTGTGTCACGAGGGTTGTAGAGATAACGCAGGTAGCTGATCATATCCTTGACCTCTCTACGCTCCAGGAAGCGAAGTCAACCAAAAATCTTATACGGTACGCCTTCTGCGATGAGTACTTGTTCAAAGGCATTGGATTGAGCATTTTTACGATAGAGAATTGCAAAGTCTGACCAGTTCATGTTTTGCTTACCTTTGATCTCGGAGAAGAGGTTGACGACGGTCTTGGCTTCTGCCATCTCGTTATCATTGGTGATATGGATGATCTTCTCGGTTCCGTCACGATGAGCGACAATATTTTTTTCATATTGCTTGGTATTGTTTTTGATAATATGTGAGCCTGCGTGGACGATATGGGGTTTGGAGCGATAATTGGTTTGAAGCTTGTAGATGACAATATCTGGTCGCATGGATTTGACGTTGAGGAAATTCTCCATCATGGCACCACGCCAACGATAAATACTCTGAAAATCATCTCCAATGAAGGTAATATTGCCCTTGTGTGTATCGCAGTCTGCCGCCAATAATTTCATGAGCTCAAACTGGATCCAGTTGGTATCTTGTGCCTCATCGACTAAAATTTGCGGAAAGCGGCGCTGTCGCTTGAGTGTGATCTCAGGGTTGTCACGCAAGATCAGATATGGAATTAAGAGGAGATCATCAAAATCACACATATTGGCCTTATGGAGCTCTTGTTCATAACGATCATATATCATCGCTTCTCGCTCTTCTGTCTGAGAATTGACCAGACGTAATGCGCGCTGAGCGACGATCCCCTTGTTCTTGTAGCGAGAGATGGCTCACTGAGCATCTTGATATTTGAGACGCTCTTCGTATTTGAGTTCTTTGATGATATTTTTGATCACTGACTGACACTCGCCTGTATCATAGACTCAGAAATCCTTAGTCAGCCCATGTCCAAATGCTTCAATCTCAATCTTGAGAAAGCGCAGAAAGGTAGAGTGAAAGGTTCAGACTCGGGGGAAAGTTAGTTTAGAGTTTAGAGTTCATAATTGAGAACTATTTGCAGTATCCATCAACTGTGCACTATGGACTATCAACTGATTAGAAATCTTAATCAGTCTTTCCTTCATCTCATTGGCTGCCTTGTTGGTAAAGGTCACAGCGAGGATACTCGAAGGGTCAAAGCCACAGCCATGGACAAGATAGGCTATCTTATAAGTCAGAACACGAGTTTTACCAGATCATGCTCATGCTAAAATCAGCGAACTTGTATCATAGTGAACGGCAGCAAGATATTGTTCATCGTTGAGTTGAGATTGTATGTATTGTTGGATTGGAGTCATCAAGTTTGTAAAGTTGTAAGGTTCATAATGTTTATAAGGATTAGGACTGACGGTTCAATCGTAAGTCGTACAAATATCACCGAAAACTTATTGTCTAATACATTTGGAAAATCTGTCATCTTCAGGACACTGGGCAGCACGGGCATTGATATGATATTGCTGTTGTAACTCAGTCAATGTGAGATTGAGTGGATTTTTGATCAGTCCAAGATCATAGGCTAACTCATTACTGTATGATGGCAGGATGAGCTTCCACGAAAATGAGATACGATCCTTACGGAGTTTATTGATATGAGATCGGATAGAACTGGTGCAGTTGGGATAGATGGTATTATAGAATTCTGGTGTCTGACTCAACTCCTGAGCTCTGGTCACCATGTCGGTAAATAGTTGTCTCATCTTGTCTGACGATGTATTGATTGGATACATATATACTTGATCTTTGCGATGATTGGCACGTAGAGCGATCACATCTTCTTCACTAGCGATGACATACATGAGCTCATACTGCCCAGCCAGTCACTTGAGTGGATCATAATGTTCTCCTACTTCCTTACGAGTTTCGATCGAGATAGACACATATTCACCTGAAAATCCAAAACTCAAGAAGGTATGAGCTGGACCACGATAATCAGAAAAAGGCTCGACGACGAATCGCAACTCATCCAGAGAAGTCAGATCAAATGTTTTATCATAATAAGTTACAACATAGTCCTCAGTTGTACGATAGCGAGTATTACGGATATTGTGGATGGTGATCAGATTACCAGAAAAAGTTGCAGTAGGCATAATAGCTACATCAGGATACCAGTTACGATCAAGAAGTGGGGTTTGGAGTTTAGCGTAGATCGTGACTCAAACAAGAGCCAAGAGGAGGAGTCATAGTAGTCATCAGATCAGTCGTAGCAATGCTTTGGCAGATCGAAGAAGAATTTTTTTGAGTTTCATGAGTAGTTGTTATATAAATCAGATGAGAAAACAAATTGAAGTCTTGTTTTACATCAACAAACAATTATCTTGTAATTGTTTCCTAAAATAATATAAAAGAATATGTTCGGTTTATTATCACTTTAAAAACCTTATCACTTTATAAACCTTCTAACCTAACTATGAACTACGACCAACTCGCTCTCGAAGCACACAAACTACACAAATGAAAGCTCGGAACACATAGTATCCCTACACTGGAGACCAGAGACGATCTCTCGACATACTACAGTCCAGGTGTAGCTGCTCCATGTTTGGAGATAGAAAAAAATCCTGACCTCGCCTATGATTATACCTGGAAATCTCGTACGATCGCAGTGGTGAGTGACGGTAGTGCTGTCTTGTGACTGGGGAATCTTGGGTGACTTGCATCATTGCCTGTCATGGAGGGTAAGTGTATCTTATTCAAGGAGTTTGGATGAGTCGATGCAGTCCCAATTGTGCTTAATACACAAAATCCTGATGAGATTATCGAGACCGTATTGCGTATTAGTCCAACCTTTGGAGGAATCAATCTGGAAGATATCAAAGCTCCGGAGTGCTTCTATATCGAAGAAGAGCTCAAAAAAAGAGCTTGAATCCCTATCTTTCACGATGATCAACATGGGACAGCAATCGTGGTCCTCGCAGGTCTGATCAACGCCCTCAAGGTTATAGGCAAGAATATGCCAGATATCAAAATCGTGATGACTGGTGCTGGTGCTGCTGGGATTGCGATCGCAAAACTGTTGTGGAAAGCTGGCACAACTAACATCATCATGTGTGATACTAAAGGTGCAATACACCACGGTAGGACTGATCTCAACAAGTATAAATCTGAGATCGCTGACTACAATCGTGATGGTCTCGGTGGCTCGCTGTCTGAGGTGATCGTCGGAGCGGATGTGTTTATCGGGGTATCGTGACCTGGGACGCTCAACCAAGAGATGGTGAGAAGTATGGGCAGTGATGCGATCGTATTCGGTCTTGCTAACCCGACTCCTGAGATTATGCCTGAGGATGCTCACGCAGCTTGAGCAGTAATTGTAGCAACAGGTAGGTCAGATTATCCAAATCAAATCAATAACATCTTAGCATTTCCTGGCTTATTTAAGGGAGTATTGACTGCTCGCATCGCACAGATTACCGATGATCATAAGCTCGTAGCTGCATTTGCTCTTGCAAATTATATACAGAATCCTAGAGTAGATCATATCATACCAAATGCGCTCGACAAGTGAGTAGCCAATATAGTTGCACAAGCAGTCATGAGCGTCGAGTAATCTTTATTTTTTACCACCATATCATGAAAAATCTCATCAATTTTCTCTTACTCATCGCCGTAGTGGTGACGGTATATGTTGTGATAGATGATCATATTTCGCTGCGAGATGAAACACTTGAAGAAAATTCTAAAACCTATGTTCTATCCAATAGAGCATTTAGAAACAACAAACAACAGCCATCAAGCAATCTCCAGTCCTTTGAAGCCAACGGCACAGAGCCATTTTGGGCAGCAGATATGTCTGGTACTACGCTCGTATGGCAAAACCCTGATCAAGGTATCATCACTATCAACTGATTTACATGACCAATACTATCTTGAGCAAATTATGTCTGGACTGAATCAGTGAATAATAGCGCAATCACTTTCACTCCTTGATCATGCACCAATGGCATGTCAGAGCAGGTATTCTTAGGATCAATCAGCATTGTGTTCGGTGGTCAGACTCGGAATGGGTGTGCTTCATATTAAGGAAACACTGCAAAACCTCACGATATTCTCAAAAGTCATCGTAATCATCATATCGTGAAAGGTTTGCTGTCATGTGTTTCCTCTGGGAAACGCTCTAACACCACATAGTTGACATAATAGATAATAGTAAATTATTGAATCATGGTAAACTCTGATGGGTTATTCAGCGTTTTCTTAAGCTCCTACAAATAATTTAACAATATAGAAGATGAATTGTACAATCAACCATGACGCACCAATAAATAGTAGTGCGATAAAGATATTTTTTGCTGTCTTATATCATTCATCGATCGCCTTGTCATCACTTGAGTTGAGCAACATCTTAACACCAGTATAGATCAAAATAATCAATGAAATCAATGCAAGCAATCCAAGTACCCAGTTGATAATCTCTGAGATTGTTTTAATAACATTATCTACTGCACCTTGTGCCTGTGTCTTCACATCATAAGTACCTTTATTCAGACCTGGTAGTTCTGGTGCATTATTGAGATTTTGCTTCAAGAAGCTCTGCTGTCCAAATGCAACACTAGACACAGAAACAAACGCTACAATCATGATAGCAAACATACGAGCAAATACCTTTTTCATTACAATTAGTATAAATAACTAAAATTATTATCCAATTATACGGGATAAGTAACAATTTGTCAAATTTTTATAGACTAATATCTTGCATCACGGTCAAATTTGAGTATTGTGGCTCTAGAGAAGCATTTTATAGGAGATAGTTCTTATATTTTTGATTCTTAAATTCTTTAACTCTTATATCGTATAATCATGTGAATCACTACCTGGATCAAAAATCTCTTTGGCAAAGCACAAACAGCAGCAGACAAAGGTCAACAGCTTATCGCCGATGGCAAAGAAGTCATCAAGCAAGTAACAGATGTCGTGGATACTCTCAAAAATATGGATAATCTGACTCTCGATAATGTCTGAGCGAAGACTAAGGAAGTCATCGCTGAGTCCAAAGAAGTACTTGAAGCAGCAAAGGAAGCTGGAACTACAGCCAAAGAAGCAGTGCAACTCGCCACTAGTGAAGCTACTACGGCCGTAGAGACTAAAGTCGAAGCAGTTGAAGCTAAGATCGAAGACGTCAAAGATGCTGCCTTAGAAATCAAAGAAGATGTACAAGCTGTCGCACAAGCTACAGTAGATACAGCCAAAGAAGTTGCTCACGATGCAGCAACAAAAATAGAAGAAGTTACAGCGTAGTCGTCTTCCTGAGGCACGCGACACGTAGTTAGTCCTTTAGGGAAGGAACCATAAAAAGCAGTACAAAAAAACTCTCACCATAATTTGGACTGAGAGTTTTTTGAAGCTCGAACACTCGTTTACTCGCCTTCGTCATTGCGAGGAGTGAAATGTAATGAAACGACGCGGCAATCCAGTATATTATATTTATGGTCCTGGATTAATGGATTGCCACGTCGTCGTGCCTCCTTCTCGCAATGACGATGCAATAGAGCTCTATATCAATCATACCGCTTTATAAACTTGTTCAATCTTTTTGCTCGCTATCTCATTAGCTTTCTGACCATTGGTGATGAGCATCTGCTCGATCGTCGCATCATCCAGCTGAGTAAAGCGCTCCTGAATCGGAGTCACAAACTCTACTACCTTCTGATGTAATTCTTCCTTGATCACACCGTAACCCAGACCTCAGTCAGTATAGCGTTTTCTTACTATAGCATCTTCTTCTGGAGTAAGAAAGAGCTTGAGAATATTATACACATTGCAGGTATCTGGGTTTTTGCTTGCTTCGATAGGGAGTGCATCAGTCACAATCATCTTGATCTTCTTCTTGAGTGTTTCTGGCGTATCCAGCAGTCACAGGAAGTTATCATATGACTTGGACATTTTACGACCATCAATACCTGGTACGGTCGCTACATCTTCCAGGATCAGTGGCTCTGGAAGAGTAAATACTTCACCAAACTGGCGATTAAACTTTTCTGCGATATCACGAGCATACTCAATATGCTGTTTTTGATCCTTTCACACTGGGACATAGTTTACATCATACAAAACAATATCTGCCGCCTGTAAAATAGGATAACAAAATGTGCCTACACTGAGTGCCTCAGATCATCCCTTGGCAGCAGCATCCTTGTACGCATGCATACGTTGCATAAATCACATGTGAGTGATACATCATAATACCCGCTCAAGCTGAGTATGTGCTGGTACCTGAGTTTGATCATACAGGAACACTTTATCCGGATCGACACCACAAGCCAAATACATCTTGATGAAGAATCTTGTATTGGAGCGAAGCTTATCTGCATCATGTAAAGTTGTCAAAGCATGCAGTGATGCTACAAACAAATATACATCATACTCAGGATTGTTTTGCACATCAATAATTTGTTTGATCGATCAAAAATAATTACCAATATGTAATTGATCTGATGTTGGTTTTAGTCAGGTGAGAACTCTTTTTTTCATAGTTAGTCATAAAAAATAAATCATTCTTAATTTTTCGTTCTTAGTTCTTCTCTAATGTGTAATTATCTTTACCATCAAGCATTGACCATCATCATTGGGTAAGCTGACCTCTGATCTCGTCAGCCTTGGCATAATCTTTGTTGAGTTTGGCTTGTCGGCGTTGGTCTGCAAGTGCTTGAATATCGGCTGGGATTATTATCTTCTCGATCGGATCAAACAGTCATAACTTGAGTACATGATCATCCAGCCACTTGATCGCTGTAGCAATCTCATCATCCATCACATCAAACGATGCAAATAATCTACCAATCATGCCTGCAGTATTGAGATCATCACATAGTTGCTCCTTGAGGAAATCGATGAGTTCGAGATCTAGTTCTTGACTGAGCACCTGATACTGAGCAAACTTCTTGATCAAGTTTTGTCTCATAGCCTTAGCTGCATCAAGTGCTTCCCATGTGAAATCTTGAAAGGATCTATAGTGGTTCTGAAAATAGAACATTCTCATATCTTCAGCAGCAAATCAACGTTGTTGAATATCGGCAAATTCAATAATCGTACCACGTGATTTAGAGATTTTTTCACCATTAATATTGAGAAATTGATAGTGTAGCCAGTAATTAACCCATGGGTTCTCACTACAACTACATTGACTCTGCGCTATCTCGTTGGTATGGTGGATTGGGATGTGGTCGATACCTCATGTATGAATATCAAAATGTTTACCTAAATATTTGATCGACATTGCACTACACTCAATATGCCATCATGGAAATCATACTCACCATGGACTATCCCACTCCATATCGCGTTTCTTGCCAGTCATGTTGAACTTCCGCAGAGCAAAATCAGTAGGATTGAGCTTACCATCATCATCTACTCTCGCTCCAGACTGAATACCATCGATATGTTTCTGTCAGACCAATACTGCATAATTATCCACTTTTGAAGTATCCATATATAAACCATCTCAATCAATCACATAAGTATATCATTTTGCTTCGAGTTGCTGTATCATATCAATCTGCTCAGCAATATGGTCAGTAGCACGAGGCATCACATCAAATTGGTCAATTTTAAGCCAAGCACAATCATCAACAAACATTTGTTCATATTTTTTGGCCACATCTCGGGCTGTGATACCTTCTCTGCGAGCACCCTTCTCCATCTTATCTTCTCACTGGTCTTCATCACTCGTAAGATGTCCTACATCAGTGATATTGACTACATGCTTAGTAGGCAGACCTACCACGTATTTGATGATATTCTTGAGTAAATCATCGATAAAATATTTACGCATATTACCAATATGTGGAGCACCATATACAGTCGGACCACAACTATAAATCCCCACCATTTCTGGATTGATAGGAACGAATAGTTCTTTCGATTTACTCAATGTGTTGTGTAAATATAAGTTCCACCCTCTCGGGTATTCGCTGTTGCTCATAAGGTTTATAAGGTTTATAAAGATTGTTTTCTTATCCTTGTCCTTTCTACTTATCCTTGTCCTTTCTACTTATCCTATTTAATCTCCTTTGTAACCAAATTGATCTCAGCTACAAATGTTTTATCACGCATGATCTGATAGACACTATGTCAGTTGCGCCATAGATAGGTACCATAGTAGTTGGCACGCACCGCAGGATCAACCCAAATATCTCATTGTCTACTCACATATACCTCACACTCCCCTAACTGTGGAGCGATACACTGCCCTTGAGCAAATGATCCTGCAATTGCAGCATTGAAGTTTTGCAATGATAGTAATCTATATTGAGCAGGAGTCTTAATATCGATTGGGGCTGACCCAGTAAGAGTGAGTGGTGCGTAGGTGAGTTCATACTGGACAACTCATGAGGCATTGATCATTGAGATTACTGGATATCATTGAGGGAATTTGACCAGAAGCTGGAGAGCTTGAGTAATAATCTGACCTTGACCTCATATACTACCAGCATCCGATCAGTCAGCATTTTTGAGTCATCGACTATTAGGAAACTGATATAATCATCCAGTAAACAATGTCTGTAGTGGTTTAACAAGATATCCACTCACATTACCGGGCGTACCCAGCAGATTCTTCCATGAGACGCTATCCTGTTGCTGGAATTTAATCACACCATCATCCAAGTCTGGTGTCAGCTTAGCAGTCACTGTACCTCGAGCTCAGTTAGTGTTACTTGCAGAGATCGTCTCAAGTTCTGGATTTTGAATATCAACAGTTACATTGATCGTAGTAGCATTATTACTTGAGTCCAAGGCACTAAAGGTATATTTGAGAACTTTAGGCTTCTGCTCATAGATCTTTGTGATTACTATCTTGTCTGCTTTGGGTTGAAGCATACCAGCTACTGATGTTCTCGCAATTGATACATTGTCCTTCCAGGTCACTACCAGATCATAGTTGGTATTGATATATCACTGCATGCTCGTACCTCATCATACTTCTTTGTTGGTTGCTTTTCTGATGAGTTTGATCTCTGGGATTGGAGCAGTCTTATCTCATGCAATCTGGAATCATCACACATCCTGATTAGACCAAGGACTAGTACGAGTGTATGTACCATTAAGCGATTCAACACGCAAGACTTGAGTATAATTCCATTTTCTTGATAGATTACGAAGCAGTCAGACGATGGTCTCTTGAGTAGGATCATAGTTGACTACATCATGGAGGGTCTTACGGTCCATAAGATCCTTGATAGTACGTTCACTACTTGCTCCTGGGATGAGGATCTTGGTTTTGAGTGGATCTACCGTCATACCTGACGGTACTACCAGTACATATTTGGTCTCGCTCTCTGGACCCATCCGATCAGGGTGACGATCTACCAGTGTGGTAAATTTGACCAGATATGATTCATTCTTCGTCTGACCGATGATATCTGGATTGAGCCACTGGAGGATCACATTGTCATAATCTTGTCACTGCAGCTGGAAGTTGGTCACCGCATAGCTATTAGACCATAACCTAAACCACTGACTACGAGATAGGATACCAGGATCATATGGCAGATATCCGTCAGTCGTGGATGTTAATTGAGCAAGCTGACTTGGCGATGTTAGTACTGGTAAACGATATACTACCTTCGTTGTGTTGTGTACACCCTGACTATCCTTCTGAGCAGCATATTTGATATAAATTGTATCATTATCCCATAACACTATATCTGCTCCATCATTTGGATTGCCATTCATATCTTCCTGGAAGCTTGTTTCACGATACTGCGTACCTAGTCACTCTGGCTTAATAACATCCACTGCAGCTTTCACCTTACCAATTGGAGTATCTACTACGGTATTGATGAGATATCCATCACGCTGATTCGTCTGATCAAATCATACTGATTGGTATGTCTTTGGTGCTACACTGATAGCACTAGAGTTGGTATTACCGATAGGGGTTTGATTGTCAGATGGGTTGCCATCCACAGGAACTTCATCAGGAGTTACTATTGCCAGGCGAGTACTATCAATCAGCGCTTGATCTGTCATCGTCAGCATCTCATCCACATACTCACGAGATTGGACATAGTCAGATTCATCCATACCCAATCACTGTGCATCATTATTACTCAATGCTTGTTGATAACGACTCAATAATTGCTTATTACCCTGGAGATATTCTTGAGTAATATCACTCGTCTCAATCATATCAGCTACTTCAGGATTGATCGTATATAGTGATGTAGATAATGTAGTGGTCTGACTGTTATCTGAGACATACTGGTCACTGGTGAGCGTATCCAACCAGCCATCATAGTTATACTTGATCTGCTGATAATCTGACTGAGCCTTGGTGAGTTCTGTGTTGAGGATTCACTGTGCTTGTTGGTGGACCTTCTCGATTCACTGGAGGTTTGCTTGAGCTTGGATCGGCTTCTGGACAAGTCATACGATATCACGAGCCTTATCAGCCAGACGAATATCATCAATATTATCACCAAACTGATTGAGTGCTACAACCACACGAGCATCAAACTCTGCAGATCCTAGTGGCTTGATTGTTGTGTCAAATCTTGTAGGAAACTCTCATCACTTAAGATCGACTCAAGAAAGAATCGTATTACTAATTGAATTAGTTACGTTGGTCACTCATTCTTGCACTTTACCATTGACCCAATTTGATCATGATGATACTACTTGAGTAAACTTGCGTTGCATATCAGATGCTCCATTGTTCCATTGTATTCACAGATCATCAAATACATTATATAATCCATCA
This sequence comes from bacterium, assembly GCA_043720715.1. Lineage (GTDB taxonomy): Bacteria > Patescibacteriota > Gracilibacteria > Absconditabacterales > Absconditicoccaceae > JAYSSF01. The sequence continues at coordinate 13,938 of JAYSSF010000101.1, read as the reverse complement.
AAGTAGAACCTCAGATTTACATACGCATCTAGTCTGGCATTATATCATTGAGGTCTTGGTTGAGAGATAATCGTAGAGATCGAATCAAATGGACTTACTTCTCGAGTCCTCGCAGTAATCTGCTCAATCTTTTGTTTAACAAATTTCTCTCACACGAGTCAGATATCTCACTTTACAATACATAAGATCTTGCCGATAAATTCTGCAACCTGTACCGCAGCCTGCAATGTCTCAGGAAGCATCGGAATCTTCGGTGCTGGTGGGAGAGTAGGTAAATCCATATCAATATTCATCGATAGCGATGGAAGCGTAGGGAGTGTTGGAGGTCCAGGGATCACAGGCAGAGTAGGTAGAATGACATTGAGCTGAGCATATACTGGAGACCCTAACTGAGGAGGTAGTGGAAGATCTGGTAAATTTGCAAGTCTATAGAGTGGTACATTGATCGGAGTAAATCTGAAGTTCGGCACCACAATATCAATACCAGCATCAATATTGGATAGGTCTATCGTGAAGTCAGGAGTGCGGAAGCTTGGCCATGCAAACAATGGGAAGTTAGGACATAGCCCATTGAGACTACAAGTCGCAAAATCATAGTTATCGATTTTACAGGTACCACATTTCTCCTTCCAATTCTTGGAGAAATCAATGAGTAATTGCCAAGTCTTGACGGCTATAATCATTGAACGAATTGCACTGGTCCGCGAAGTAAAGCGAGCAGCATTTTGGGTCGACCATGCAGCAAGCTGAGACATTGTACTACTGACAAGATTAGTAAGTTCAGTAAGATAAATCACATTTTGTTCTTGTCGAGTTGGCAAGACAGTAGATTGAAAATGCGCATATTGGTCAATTGCAACAATATTAGAGTTTACTGATCTCTTAAACTGACCAAATTGTTTATTGATATAGATAACCTGTTTAAGTAAATCATTACATGCTTTCTTCTGCTCAGCATCAGAAAGAGCAAGACATTCGATTGTCAGCCCACTGCCATAGTCTGCCCGTTGTTTCACAATTTGAGCGTTTCTCTCTCACCATCATCATAATTGCGACCTATACATACCCAGTTCTGCCTCACGTACATATGGCACTTGTAGCATGATATCCCTATGAGAGATATTGATCAGTTTTACGTCGTTAAATAATTGTTCGATACGGTAAAACGGATTAAGTTCGACCTGTCATAGTGCTGATGTGATTGATTTAGAGGTCTTATCAGTTGTGACAGTAGACTCATATAGTTCTTTATTTATATTTGCCTGACTAAGAGCGTCTTTTTGTTTCTGCTCCAACTCTTTAGTGGTTTCTTTTTCTGCTTTTTGATCAATTCTATTTGTCTTGAGAGTATCTCGATCACTTGTAACTCACAGATTAGTAAGATCAGGCAAGATCACAGTCAGACTACTAGTCAGGAGATTATTCTTGGCATACTGGATTTGATTATCTGCAATCTGCATAATACAGGCGCCAATACCCTTTTGGATTCACTTACCGATTTTACGAATATTAGCTTTACGAGTTGTATCATCTTTGACGAACATTCACGCGAGTTGTCATCCTATCTGTCAGATGCTCGTACCATTGGTACTTGCTCACATCGAGAACAGTTCAGCACTATTTGCTACTCTTGCAGGACTGTTGAGGTGGATCACAGAGTTGGATAGTTGGATCGCCTTGGCTACGCCACTGTGGCTACTCGCATAGATCTCTCGAGCATCTCATCCATAATAAGTATTATTATAGTACAAGTCTGACGGACTAGTGAGTCTTTGCTTCTCCAACCATGCTTGTGTCTGTACGTCGAAGGTCACCATCTGAGTCGCTGATACCTTAGACAGATCAGTGGTCAGACTACCATAACAAGTAGGTAAATCTGGTTGTGGGGTTGGACTATAGTCAGGATTAGATGCAACCGAACATTGTTGTTGCTTTTTGAGCAAAGGCTGAGTAGCAAGTACAATACAATTACCTACTATATTTTTGAATGGAGATGGGAGCTTCATTCATACATTGGCATATGGTCCAAAACAAAATGCCGTTCATAAAGAAGCTGTAAGAGTTGGTGTAACATAAAGTCTAAATTGTGATTCATTGGCTGTTGGATCAGCCCATCATCAAACTCATTTTGGAATAGGAAGACCAAAAATAGCAAAGAATGGAGGAGATGGTGTCGGAAATGCTAATGCTGGAAGTCACTTGTCTTCAAAAATCTTATAACCCATTGCGTTAACCGTACCAGGTGTCAATGGTGGGAATGCCATATTAAATGGTATTCATATTGGAGGAGTAGTGCCCGCGCATGATTTGCTATTATTCTTAAACCCATTACATAGCTTATTGGTAATATCAGTGATGGTGCGTGATATTTCTTGCTCTTTTGATCATGACTGAAGTCCAATACGGAACTGCGTAGGGATACTTTGTAGATAGGTACCATCTGCAATTCCTTGTGCTCTCTGGAAGACGTTATCGCTATTCCGTCTCTCCTTGAGATAGTCAAATACTCCATCCTCTTTGCCCATTGAGCTAATGAGCTCAGTAGTTTGTTTCTGTGTTGCAGTATCATATGCTTTGTATGAGTCAGTTTGCTCTTTGATGATAGCTGCATTGTGGTTGATCGTCTTACTTGTATAGATACGAGCTTGAGACGATGAACTTGGACTATACTGTCGCTGTGTCTTTTGACATCCATCCACCGATGATGCTTGTACTATTGGGTACGGAGCAGATGACAGTACTTCCACATCAGCAATCTTCTCGCTACGATACTGTACTGTATAAGTAAACTCTAGTAACCCATCACCATCCATTGTCGCACCATTGATACTGAAGATATAGCCGTCAATATTGTATTTGATCCACTGACTCATACGAGTGAAATCTGCGGATGCTCATTCCAGCCCACCAGCTTCGGTAAGCGGCACAATCCATGGTCCAGTCAGCTTATCCAAATATGCAAACTGCACACCAGGCGTACCGCTAATCTTGACAGTAATCTGGACCAAATCACGATCAATCAGTACTCACCCATTGAGATCTTTAAATGTCTTGTTAGCAGTAAACGCATCACCTGTAACTGTTTTGTTCGTAGGCAAATATAACGTCGTTCACTTGCTTTGGTAGTTGGGTCTGAGTGTTTCAGCTACAGGCGCATAACGAGTTGCATCGCCATAAGCACTATTAACAATCTTAGTTATATCAATTGAATCGATAATTTCTTCCGAAAACTTCTTAATTCATGCATCATCAAGTTTGCTTGGTGGTTTATATGTATCAGGATTGAATCAAACACCTGCGTTACCTGCATCACTACGAGAAAGAGTAGGACTAAGACTATCTTCAAGTTGGTTAAGTCATGCGTAATCATTATAAGATACAGATTCATTACGCAATGCTGTTGGAGTATATGGATTAGCACGCGTCACATGAGTAGACCAATGGATCAAACTCTCATCCTTGATTGGAGTAGTGAGTAGATTCATACCAAACGACTGCACTAGTGTTGATTGCTGTCTCGACTTCCATCCAGTATCACACAAACCATGATCACGAGACACATATGATGATCAATCAGATACGCCTCACCTACCACCATAAAATACCTTGATATCTCCATTATGATCATAAGTAGTAATGTCGATACCACCATCGTTGTCCATATCACGAATCGTCCAATAATACAACTGTGATAAATCATCTGGACCTCAAGGTATATCTAAACATACGGGATACCCATCAACATCAAATTCTCATTTATTATTGTAGTAGACTCTGAGCTTATCTTCTTGTGTATTGACGATGATATCTTGATATCAGTTTTTGTCTACATCTCCGATATATAGGTTTTTGATACCATCAGCAATAATCATGAGATGTCACAGATCACGCCATGGTTGCTTACCTCCATAGTTCTTGAGCAATCTCACCGATCCATCAGTATATACAACGAGTAAATCTTTGAGACCATCTTTATTAAAATCAATACTTGTCACACGCTCAATCGGTTTATCTGGATTATGATAAATCATCTGACCGATACCAGTGTCGTATGGTAGAGTTTTGATGATAGGTAGTGGTTTGAGTGGGTCATTGCTACCATCTACCAGTGCATATGCTGGGGTATTGACAGTAGATTTGGATACTGCTGCATCACCATAAGTAATACTAAACTGATCATAATATTTGGCAGCATCACCTACCGTCTTACCCTGACCAAACTGGATGATGACACTGGATCATGGAGTCTGAGAAACCTGCTCATGAGTATAGCTACTATCACGAGTCACAATGTGAATACCTACTGGAGAGCTCGTCGATCATCACACGTAGCCAGTCATCACATCATAGATGTCAGACAGACTTGTCTTCATGGTAGGTATCTGCTGGAGAATACTTACTCCCGGACGATACATCACAAGATTTCAGATGAGCTTACCACGATACATCACATCATACACTCACGCACCATAGTGAGTGCTATCATTATAGGTGAGTGTCATATCAGGATGTAATACACCAGCAGATAGATCCAATATTGTCTGTCCATTGACTGAGATCGTCTGACCAATCACACGATTAGTCGTGATCACACTATCCTGTACCGTAGGAATATAATAGAGGCTTGAATTGGTAGTTGTAGGTTTTGTCATTAAAACTCCTGTCGCTGACTGAATCAAAGCATATGATGCTGACTTATCCAAGGGGATAATCATACCTGCACTTGTGACAATATTCCATGAACCTTGTACGAGTGTCAGTGTTGCATTTACTGCTTGACTACCCTGCACGGCTCCTTGAGGATGAATGATAAGCTGACTTTGTCTGAGTCTACTCGAGTCAATCAAGTTGGTGACGACAGATACGAGTTTACTTGAGTTAGTAATCAAGCTTGGTGCTTTGATCGACTGGCTCGTTTGATAATTAATTGTATTTCACCAGTCAGTACCTTTGAGTTCAAGAACGAGTGAATTGATCTTCTTGCTTGGCCACAACGTTGACTGGACCAATGTACCAGCATAAGCACTACGCTGTTTATCCAATGCAAGATCACGGATCTGCGCAGTAATATATCATTTACCAATGATTGCCTTTGGCACAACGCTGATACGAGCGGTTCATTTGATCGTTTGGATACCATTGATTCATCATGTACCACTTGTCGTTGGATTAGCGCTCTCCAGTAGAGTAAATAAACGACCATAGGCAGTCAGACTCAACCATGTGTCAGTCGATAGTTGATTACCCCAATAGTCAGTCACGATAAAATCAATCACACCGGTCTGGTATTGATTGAGACGTTCGGGAGCTTTGATGAGTACTCAGGCAGGATCTCCTGCGCGCACCACCACAGGGATTGACCATACCTTATCACCAATCGTTACTTGGATAATATCTTTACCAGCACGATATGATGGATACAGATAAATATCTTGACTTGTACCAGTGATGACAAATGAATCCTGATCAGACCAAACATACTGAGTCAGATTTGTCTTGTTCGCTCCACTAATCAACTGTGATCCAACCACTCATACATTAACCAATCCATTCTGAGAGCTAATACGTATGCTACCCAGCACTTGCTGCCCTGCAAACTGCTCCAGTCAGAGGCGAATCATCGGTATCTTGTCAGGGACAAGTGTGGTATCTCCACTTCCAATAGACTTAGTGAGAGTATTTGGCTGAGATGGAAGAGTGATGTCGATACCCTGCTCGAGAGTACGAGCTCATTGGCGAGTAGTAAGCTTAAGCACAGGCTCTGCTAACTTGATTGTAGTATTGAGTACTGGCAAGAGTCACTCAGGATACAATGGAGCAATCGATATACGATCAGTCGATCACGTGACAGTACTACTATCATACAGCATCGTTAGACCTGCCCATGTTGCAATATCTACTATCTTCGTTACTTGGCTCATGTACACGAGTGATCACTGGTCGCTGGTCACACGATATGGTTGTGGGGCGAGGCTGAGCGGACGATTGTCACGATCATATCACTTAATGATTATCGGCATCTGACTTCCGCGAGCAAGATAGCCACCATTAAGAATATCAATCATTTTAATGTTTGCAATCTGCCCAGGGATGATGGTATAGATCTGAGCATAAGTCATACATGTAGTCGTACCTTGTACACAGATCTTGAGTAGCAGTCCAGCATCTCATAGCTTCGCTCATGGTGCGAGTGATATCTGATATGATGCTTTATTTCATGATCACCGATTAGATAGATTTACTGGCTGTGTACAAGTATTAGTTCTGTTGAGTAGGATACATGCTGATCATGTACCACTGATACTAATGCTATATGATTTGCTACGGCCTAGTACAGATAGGTTGAGTGTACCAGTACCATCAGTTGGCATCTGATTTGCACTCGCATCGATTGAGAGATTATTAAAGATTTGAGACAATGTTTTATCTGCCTCAGTCATTGCAGAAGAATCATAAACTGAGTCATTGAGCAGCTGATTAAAGCCGCTCTTGGTATCAAGATTTCATCTTCGTTTTTGGAATTGCTCATTGGAATTTGAGCCTGAACCACCAATCTTGTCAACCAATGCCGTCATCTGTCATGCAGTATCTAGCCACTGCGAACCATAGCTAGCAAGATCACTATAATCATATAACGCAGAACCAAAGTTTTTTGCAGCATTTGCATCGAACTTAAAACCAGAAGAGAATCATTTTTTCACGATATCAACCAAATCTCCATTGACTGTAATCTCAATCGAGCTCTTCTTCACATCTTCCAACCAACAACTAAATGCCTTAGGATATTGCAGTACGGGTACTCCTCCTCGATCAAAAGTCTTGTTATTGCAAATCAATGGAGCAAGATTTTCTTTATATGATTCTTGACGAGGTGCGGCAGCGGCAGTATCGCTTGCAATCTGGAATTGTTTGAGATTTGGGTTGAGATTTGGATCAACATGATAATCTGACCCATCTGATGTAATACTCGCAATCTCATATCATTTACTATCATATGCTGGCAGTAGCATTCCACTCAGATTGTTCCAATCGAGCAAACGAGATACTCCGCCACTGGTCTTGTCACTACCATATGTCAAGTACGTATCAAACACAAATTTCCTCTTCGAGTTAATATTATCTAAAGCAATATTTTTATACAGCCCATCAAGTTCTTTCATGAGGATTGGATCTGAGGATTTGACTGGAGTGATCAAATTTTGATAGTATAAATTTCTTGCCAAGATTACAATAATATCATCACTCGTAAACTGTTTTGCCCCTACCTTCATCGCCAAGCCCTTGATGAAGAAGTCATCGCCAATCTTAGTCAGATCATAGTTTCTATTTGGTGATGCATATTTATCAGCCTTGACTAGGATATCAAATCATTTCTTCTGAGTATTATAATAAGCCTGACTCTTATCCTGTTGAGCTTGCAACTGTCAGCGGTAGATTTGTGCTTGTTTGGTCAGATATTCCTTGATTGCTACTTGAATCTGCTCTTCGCTCTTGAGCTTGCCACCTGCATCAAATGCAGATACATTATATAAATTTGGATATACCAGTTTGACAAGATCACCACCGATACCCTGGAAACTCGAATATCTCACACTATCAATCGGGCGGTCAGATGTACCCATATTCATACCACCATAGCGTGGATATTTGAATGGTGTTCTACCTCAAGCATCTTGCTCTCATCTAGACAATGGAGCATCAGATCAAGTCAGAATCAATGTGGAGGATCCCGAAAACACTCACATTATATTTTTTAGAGGAATATTTTTACCATAAAGTAAGACGGTAGTATTGTTCGTAAAGTAAACTTTGGTTTTATCAGCTGAAAAATTGTATTCATCACTGGATAATACAAATGAGATTGAGTCTATCTCAAACTTTAATCCATCATATGTATATCATCTAATATCATATCTTTCCCTTTTTTTTCATTCTTTTCTCATTTTTGAAGCATCAGGAACAGCATATCATTGTTGTATCCCTCTAAGCTCTTTTAATTCTTTACCATACAATTCGTCAGATATTGGTGATTTATGTACATATTGGGTCGGCAGTGTTTTATAATAATAATCATACATATTAGTATATCATCCACTCTCATTACATGCTTCTTTCTTAGTCTCATAGTTAAAAATTGATTTAACTATAAAGCATTGTGGATTTCATTTTTTAATAGCATCTATTTCATTTTTTAAATCAAGAATACCTTTTATTAATTTTGACTGTTTAAAGAAATTAAAAATTGACGCTGATTTAATTTCTTGTTGTTTTGCAAATATTTCATCTTCTTTGTCGTAAACACTATCATAAATTGGTTGGCAAACATTTAAACGATTTAACTCTTCAGGAGTAGAAGCATTAGTGCCAATTCATGAATTAACCATAACTCTAATCTTTTCTCATCATACTGGAGATCTTGTAATTTGTTTAAAATAATCTACCTCACCATAAGCATAAGTCCTTTTTCTCTTAGGAACATCGAACAAACTCGATGTATCTTCTCTGTGACAAAATAAAATAGGATTAATTGTTTTATTCTGAACAGCCTTTGTAATAGCGATATTTAAACCATCCTGTCATTTAAATCTACGCAAATAATGCTCTATATTACTTGTAGTTGTTTTTTCTCTCAATGAAATATTCGGGCGATATGCTGTACCCTGCACAGAACTAAAAATAGTATATCAAGTAAAATTATCTGAGATATCTTTAAGAGGAATACTTACTTTGGTAGCTGGTTTATATTCTATAGTAGTAACAAATTGCTTAGAAGTGCAGCGATCTATGTTATTTTTATTATCAGATGAACTATCAAAATCCTCAATTTGTTTGTTAAGAGAGTCTATTTCATCTTGAACAACTCTACATGCATCAATATCTTCAACTCTTCACGTACAGATTTGACTTTTCTCAGTAATTTTATCTGCAAGCTTAGTTTGCAAATCAGAATAAGCATTAAAAAAGTCTGTACAATCATCAGGAGCTATCCAATTAGGGTCTGTTGATGTAATAGTACGATATTCTTGAGTTCATGCCACTATCCCCAGCATCCTAAACTGTGGATTAATCATTTTTGATCATGCAATATCAAACACAGTGCCACCAAATGTAGCACCATCAACAGCGTATGATGGACTCCAAATTGTAGTATAATTAAGTTTATTTAAATTAAGAGCAAGCGAGCCATATTTTTCAATATATCCACCACTCAAATTCATTGGAGTATATCATCATCGATATCGTTCAATGTATTTATCCCTATCGGTAACTTGTCACATTCTACACTCATTAGGACCGGAAAGTATTATATTTTTAAGCTCATTCATATAGTTTTGATCTTGCTCAACCAACATCACATTATATCATCTGTTGGCTTCTACTTCTCTTGATTGGATGCCATAACTGGATCATATACTACGAGTAGGGATGGTATTTTTTTCTAACAATGGAATTTTACTATAGTCATAACCGGACAGCGAACCAACTCATGTAAGGTTAAGAAAACTACCTCTAAAAATCATCATATCTTGAATACTCTCACTGGTTCATGGATCTGAACCAAAATAAGATACATCAAATACATCATCTAGTATCATTTGATTTGTATGGCTTCAACATAGACTCGATTTCCACGACTTATAAGATAGCTTCTTCGTCGGGACAGGCACTGTCATATATAATTTTTCTGACTCAATCAGTGTATCGACTTTGCCCTCGAGTTGATCATTGAGATTTGTGATGATCGTCTTGGTGAGTTCATCTTGCTGATATGTTTTCCAGATGTGTGAATTGATAGCTATTTTATCACCACTATTGATATATCTTCCCGATGGTTCGACAGCATCATTGACGCTCTTGTGATATTCATCACTATACAATTCATGATAATCCTTGAGGTATCAGTCCATGATTTGCTGCTGAAACAGAGTTGGCACTCATTGACTGGAGCTCAGTCAGCCTACCTTATCACTATCAAAAGTATTCGATCATCATCACTTATTTTTTCAACCCAACAGACTAGTCAGCTTACCTATCCAAGCAAAATACCCCTTCATATTGGCTGCTGTATCTTGTTCTTGCTTTGCAAGATCGGCTGGTAGTTCGTCCAATTTTGAAGGATTGAGTACTGTCTTGGATGCACCAGAGAAGATGTCGTATACCTTATTACCCTCCTGTGCATTAGTTAGATCCAGGAGTAAGTTAGTATATCTTTGACGGGCAAGGTCTTCTGCAAAGACAAATTGATTTGCATAGTTGTTGAGTTTTCACTGATCGTATGATTTCTGTTCCTGTACCAAATCATCAACCCACACCTTGTCAGACACTCGAGTTTTGGGGCTACTGGCATACTGTGACAGTTTTGCAAAATAACTCGCATACTCCCCGTCCGTATCAAAACGAATCAGATTATGCCAAGCTTCAGGAGTCTGACTTATTCATTGTGGATTTGGGATGAATGTTTGGTCTTGTTCTGAGTATACAAACTGAGGTTTGATAAAATCTACATATGGATACACTGTAGGATAGTAATATCCATTATCATTGACCACTGGTAGAGCAATATTTCCTATCAGAGTCACTCAGATTAGCTCAGATGGTGTATCTTTTTGTCATTCAAAGTACAGATTCTGTAACATCTTATGAATATCTTGTGCTTGGAAATTTGCTGACTGAATCGGAATAATGAGAGCTTTACTATCTGAATATTGAGATTGGAGATATTGTGACGCATATCGATCGACCTGTGTCTGATAACTACTATAGATAGACTGGTCTACCAGTACTGCGATAATACGAGTCAATGACTGAGCACTCGCAGCATAAGTGCTACTTGATCCAAGCACAATAATCAACTGAGACAAAATACTCACGCAATATACCAAAAATATCACCGAGATTGATGACTTAGAGCGAGCAAAACGCTGTAGTAAGCTGAGTTGTGGTAATTGGACATAGTTAGACATTGTCTGACATACAAATCTCATGAGTTAAAAGCCCTAAATATCCAGTCATATACTAGCATTATGTATACATTCTTGACTGATAATTACTAGTCTAATGATTGATAAAATACATAAATGTAAACAAAAAAAATCTCGAGATATGCTCTCAAGACTTCAACTAATATATAATCAATTTATGATGCTTTACCACTATCTGTATTGACTCAGATCGTATCACCTTCCTTCGCATGAAGTGGGACTTGCACTACCATACCATTATCTAATGTTGCTTCCTTGGTACCACCAGTAGATCTATTACCACGGTCACCAGGTAATGTACTAGCAATCGTGTAGTTGACTACGGCTGGTAGTTCAATACCGATTACATTATCATTATATTTTGTAAGAAATACATTGAGACCTTCTTTGAGATATGGAGTTTCTGCTTCTATAATATCTTCATTGATATCATGGATCTCTCCAGTATCATTTTCCATAAAGCTATAACTATCACCAGCAGCATAGAGAAACTCTGCACTCATCTTGCCCACATCTGCTCATTCGAGCATTGTACCGGATTTATACGTATAGGTATTGTTTGCTCCAGTGATGATGTTTACGCATTTGAAATTGTATGTTGCTCCTCCACGACCCATATGAGTATGTCAGATTTCTTTGACCTTATACAAGGTATTGTCGATGAGCAGGTTTGTTCATCTCTTTACTTCTGAAGTATCAACTTTCATAACACAATTAATTTAAATTAACAAAAATGGTGGTCTCGTCGGGACTCGAACCCGAATTACAGCTTTCGCAAAGCTGTGTCCTATCCCTTGAACGACGTGACCTCAGGGAAGACAGCTAGCACATGTCTTTTCTTTCTTTTGGACGCATTACTATGCTTCCCTACTTTTTTAAACACTTACTTCTTCTTTGTATTATTACTACGTACTGTTCTCTTAGGCTTTGTATCTTTTTTGTTTAGATTTGCAAATCATTGTTTGATCATTTCATATTCATCGTCCATCTCAGAATCAATTGCTTCGACGTCAATACTCTCATCATCCCATGACTCAATTGTCTTAGGTTTAGGAGTATATGGTTTTCTCTCAGGTTTCTCGTAGCTTGTCTGCATCTCATCTTTGTGGTATGGATGATCAAACTTACTATAGCGAGGCTTCTCTTCTGACCTATCTTCGCGTCTATCATTATATCTTGGCTCTTCTACTCTTGCAGGTTTGACTCACTGGTGAGCCATCGATCTCACATATTCATAGAATGCAGGAGAGATCTGCACGATCAAGTCAGAATCATCTGTTGTCCTACCGATCACTTGGTACCTCATCTGTCTTGGATCCATCGCGCGATCAGATGATGGTCTACCACCTGCACCACGATCAAAGCTAGGTCTTGCAGCTCCAGTACCACGGCCAGCAGCAAGCGGTCTACCAGCATATGGTTTACGCTCAAATGTACGAGGAGCACGATCACCACCACGGTCAAATCATTCTCCACGAGGCGTATATGGTCTACGTTCCGCTCACTCACTACGAGGAGTATATCATCCGCGGTCGCCTCCACCTGAGTTTCTATCGCGGAATGGGCGAGCAGGGCGATCTGATCATCTTGGTCAGCTTGAGCGAGGAGAAGAATACATATAACAGTGGTTTGAAGAGACAAAAAGATCAATACAGTACTATACTGATTACTCTCAGCGTTTCAATCCCAAATCTGCAAGCGTCAATCACTGCACGCTACCCTGTCGATGAGTGAGCATCTGTAAGATGGTAGTTTGATCCAGGTCACACTGGTAGACATCATCACGATAGACTAATACATGATCTTGCTCTACACTCACCATACGAGCTACGACATCGGTCAGTAAATCATCAGGCGTAACAATACACTCATGGTCCAGATGAGACATGACGAGGTCAGAAAGTCTGACTATCTCGTGCATTGCATGCTGTGTGGGAGTAATATAGTCTTCTCAGTCCAGATTGATCCCATGGACAAGTTGATTACGTAACTCCCCTAGATAATTGAGCTCATAGAAGTACTGCTTCACTACTCTACTCATAGAATATGCTCCCTGGCTGATAATTTTGAGCTTATGAGCAAAATTCATATGTTGATCACAGTCGTTGATCACATCTTCCAGATACTTGTCCAACTCGTTGAACAAAGCAATAAACTCAAGGGATGGGGATTGAGGATTCATGGTTCTATTATAGTGACATGTGAGTATTTTGTCAATTATAATAAAAAAGACTTGACTACATAACTATATTTACTATTGTTATCATTAAAACAAAACAAAAATCTAAACAAAAAAAGATATGACATGGATACGAATAAAAATCGAAAAACTAATTGTTACTCAGAATGAGATAGCGATTAGAACAAAAACTTTTGGTGCTATTGTGAGGCATCAAAAAAATAAGCCCTACAAAGAGACTATCTCTAAACAAGATTTAGACACAAAATACGTCTGGATATGTATCGAGGGAAGTGAGGCATCAATTCTAATGCCTGAAGGTATAGAATTGATGATAAATGCAGAGGTAAGTGGTGATGGTAAGATGGGAGGGCTAATAATCAGTAAAAGAATTTGGCATATCGACCAAGTCATAAACGAGAACCAAAGTTCTAAACTCTTACGATTTAGGAAACTAAAAAATGAAGCAGTAAAAGCAAAAGACTATGAAAAAGCTGCTGAGTATCGAGACGAAGAAAAAAAACTCGAACTCAAAAGAGAGGAAAAGTACAGAAAACTATACTACAAAAGTATAGAAAAGAGTACTTAAAAAATAAAAAACTGTTTTTCTAAATCGCTGATCAATCGCCCGTTTTTTACGGAACCTGTATTGATGGGCGATTTTTCTTTTATGTGAAATTGAGGCTAAATAGAAAATTTAGTGTGGCTAAATAACCTAGAAAACAGCATAATAGAGCTGTTATTTAGAACTAATTTAGCACAATGACTAAATGTTAT
>JAYSSF010000100.1:0-4444 GCA_043720715.1 bacterium | reverse complement strand
CATAACATTTAGTCATTGTGCTAAATTAGTTCTAAATAACAGCTCTATTATGCTGTTTTCTAGGTTATTTAGCCACACTAAATTTTCTATTTAGCCGATACTCACCTATTTAGCAAACGACTGATTGATTGCAGCGACAAACTCTGCTACCTCATCTGGAAGCACAACCGTGTCACTAATCTCAACACGATCAATGAGATCTCACTGACGGATCATGTTGACAACATCTAAGTCAGACTCATCAATGATACGGCCGAAAACAGTGTGTTTACCATCCAACCAATCAGTAGCCGTATGTGTGATAAAAAATTGCGAACCATTGGAGCTTGGTCATGAATTAGCCATACTAAGAATTCCAGGTCATGAGTGTCTCAATGTAGGATGAAACTCATCACCAAACTGGTATCATGGACCACCAGTACCAGTACCTTCTGGGCAACCTCATTGAATCATGAAATCATCGATCACGCGGTGGAAATTAAGTCCATCATAAAAGCCGTTGCGAGCCAATGTGACAAAGTTAGCAACCGTATACGGAGTATGTTCGGTATGTAGTTCGAAACGGATAGGTCATTTTGATGTGTGGAGAATTGCGTGCATGTGGTATGAATTGAAAGATTAAAGAATCAAAGAATAAGAAATATATAAGGTTTTATACCAATAATCCAAGCACTAGTATATAACAATTTGCTTGTGTATAGTATGTATATCTCATATCATATCACAGATCGCAGCAGCCACCGCAGCTCTCGACACCGTCTGTAGTCATGGACGATAGTCAGCAAAATCCATCGTACGATAGCTTGACGGTGAACTATCATTAAGAATAACGGCTTTGACGACTGTCCATGGAAGTGATGATGACTGGAGGAGTTGCTCCTCAATCTCCTTATCGTCTGCTACATCTCACAACATCAGCTCATATCACCATCTCATATACCAAGGTAAATCGGTGCGACCATGTCAGGTACCAGTACTACTCATCACAATATACTGCTCAGGTGCTCAGGCGATAGGCCAAGCATCAATCACTGCTTGAGTGACTTGAGAATACAGGTGAGTGGGTTTGCGATGACGCAGTGACACGGAGACAGTATGTACAACTACATCACAACCAGTGATCAGATTGGTAATATCATCACTGTTGGTAGCATCTCACTGTACTACTTGTAAATGAGGATGAGTAATGCTGACTTTAGCAGGGTTTCTCACGAGCGTGATCACGTCTCGTCCACGACTGAGGGCTTGTTGGATCACCAGCTGACCTACACGACCAGATCATCACAGTACTACTAGTTTCATGATTGACGTTGTAACAAATAAAGATGTGACTTAGTTTTCTCCCAAAATGGAAAGAATTTCTTACAATATCACTGACGGACAGCGGGACTACACCACTGATGTGGATAGTAAGTCACATCATCCCTATCGCAAGCTTTTTCATATGCCTGTCTATAGTATGGATTCCATGTCTCATAGATAGTAATATCACGAGACTGAGAGACAATCTGATCAATTCTACCTTGCACCAACTCAATCCCATACAACGTACAATACTCTTGTACAAACTGGATCCTCTTAAGACTCCATGGATGGCGAGCTATAAACTGTGTATCAATAACACACACTGTCTGACTCGGATCAGTGATCTTGGACGGATGAAGATCCCAAGGAGTCAAGATCGTATATCCATCATAACGAGACTGAGCTACAGCCAATGAGCTTATATCTGTCACGAGCGTATCATGTACGTCACTACTATTTCGTAGCTCACTTCATCTTTTGGGATCGAACATCTTGGCCTCCACAACATTATACTCACCACGATAGATCGGGTCACTATACTTACCGTAACGAGTCAGATTTTCCTCATTCATAAAATATGGCTTGTGTGAAAACGTCGACTGTACCCACTGCCATGAGAGATGATTGGACCCTAGCTCACCATCCAGAAAATGATAGTAGGTCCAGTCTGCACATTTGGACCGGTAGAGCTTATGCCAGTGAGTCATATATGAAGCTAGCCACATACGCTGATGATTATGCAGATATCAGGTAGTCTCAAGCTGGAGAATACTTTGGTTGACCCATGCAGACCCAAAGGTTTTAGTCACGACTTGTTCTGGCAGGAGATCATGCTTAGCGATTCCAGTCTTATCTTCTTCCATATCCTGGAAAATCGCATCTCACTTCCACCAGTGGACTTGAGTAAAATACTCTCTCCAGAGCAGCTCCTTATACCACATCTCGGCTTGATCTACAGTATAACGAGCAAGAGATAGTCTGACAATTTCATCGATGGTGATGATACCATGAGTGATGTACGGTGACAGTTGTGAGACTCCTCCATTGAGATAGTTACGAGTTTTGGTATATTTGATTGCGTCAAAGGTTTTGATCTTGTCAACGAGTTGAGCGTGAGTCAGGATTGGAAATTGAGTCATATTATATTATTACAGAATACAAACAAAAAATATTATAATCAGAATACCGAAGATGGAATATCTTTCAACGTGGATATATGAGTAGCTCAGGTAACAATTTGAGCAGTAATTCATGTTTGTTGTGCCTCATACCAGCGAGCAGCGCATAGACACCAGCGATCTCATGCCTTAAGTCATGGAAACTGATAGCGAGGATTTGGTGTAATTAAATCATTGCCCTGAGTCAGCGTGTACTGTAGAAATTCATCAGTAAGTACAGCGCATACACTATGATTAGCAGGATCTTGTGGTCATGTCTTGCAATAACCATCTCTCTCAAACCCCGTCACAGGATCAGTACTACATCATTGTAGTGGTTGTCATAATATATTGAGATGTTCTCCTACAATACCAGTTCATGATACTAAGCTACAATTATATGAACCATCAGTAAAAGCAGAAAGGCACTGAGTAGGACTACTGGACAATGGTTGATTAGTTAAAGTATTAGTTTCACGACGAGAACATCATAGTAGTAGCATACATACTATACAGATAGTTATATATTTTATCATCTTAGGTTCATTAAGCAATAAAATAATTCTTTAATCACCCTTCCATCATAGTGTCTCCATTGAAATTGATCCATTGAGTTTCCGCTCCTTTTGTGCACGAAAAAACTGATCCTTGGTCAATGCTCGGCTATGATGTCTGGTCTTAGTAGCGAAGGTGCGAGTCTTGGCATGATATCTACAAGAAGTAGTATCTTGCAGTTGCATGATAGATCACTGGGCATTCAAGATGGGTACTCCATCCATCGTCGTGACAATAAAATATAAGTTTCAGTCTGACTTCATTACTACTATAATAACTAAAAATAGGTCACATACTATCCTTTTACTACTGTTCTATTGGACCTAATCTTCGATCTACGCTTCTTCTCTGCAATACGAGCATCGACAGCATGTTTGGGAGGAGTAGTCATTTTGCGAGGAGCTTTGGGTGGTTTAAACGCTGCGAAGATGATATCTTTAAGCTTTTTGCGTACAAGTTCTTTGTTAGCTTCTTGGGTACGATGTACTTGTGCATCAAGTCTGAGGTTACCATCGTCAGTAATATATTGCTTTTGTGCTTCGATGAGACGATCTTTGTGGGGTTGTGGGATAGCGGCAGTCGCTAGTACTGGCCACGTAAGCTGTACTTTAGTCTCTGTTTTATTGACATGTTGTCATCACGGTCAGCTACTTTTGGCAGTAGAAAGGTCTACTTCTTTATATCGGATTGTATCTACAAATCACTGGATTTTTTCTTTGCTATATCGGTAAGACATAATGTTGTGTATATAGAAATTATAATATATTACGAGATTATTTATTCTGTAGAGACTTGATTGCTGATTTGCACTTATCACTACAGTACTTGACTTCATCTCGACAGCGTGCTCGTTTTTTGCGTCGAGTAAAAGGGCGTTGACAGTGTTGACAAATTTTCATAGGAAGATTAGACTTGAGCATAAGGCGAAAGTGTAGTAAATTTAGCAGAGATCTTTCTGATCAGCAATAATATCGGATACAGTATCCTTGTCATCCATGGAATTTGCACAATACGCAATAATCTCTTCTTCAACCCATAAGGTAATATTATGATCGCATCCAAGATTGTCAATGCTTCAGCTCCATAATATACTACACCATCGATATCGATGATGATCCCTTGATCAATATCAAATCCCAGTGTATGATAGTGGTCTACGATGTCTGGGCTTGTTCTCATATTATATCGTGTCAATGTTGTCTTCTTTTTCAATTCTACAAAGGCGCGAAACTGACGACACATCATGCAGTCTCCATCATAGACTATGATAATATTTGCTGGATTCATGATTGATATGTAATATTCTAGATTGATTATTAAATACGGATTTTGCTTATTATTATTTATCAATCAAGAACATTCTAAGTTGCCATTAATGATCTAGTGTAACTACCAATCATGACAATCTCACATTTCAAGAAGAATCC
>JAYSSF010000099.1:0-4447 GCA_043720715.1 bacterium | reverse complement strand
TGGCTATTTAACGCCTCAAGAGGTGTATATGAACTATGAAAAAACGATATGAAAAATCAAGTGAAATTTAGTGGTGCAATAGACTTGTATATGTTCCTATATTGATTTTACAGCTAATATATCGGTTTTTACCATAGTAATTGATTTAACCAAAAACCGATATATTAGTATCAAGCCACTCCCTGTAGCCAAATGAATCAACATCAACCAAGGTGAGAAATTTACCAAAATCAGATTCACAGACGATACAGCGCTCGTCCTCGCCAAACATGACAAAAACGGCGACATGTACCTCAAAACTGAGTTTTTCAAGAAAGCTTAGTATCTATATCAACTCAACCCTACATACCGCAAACCTATGTAAAAAAATACTTGAAAAGTTTACATAGATCAAAATCTAACCTATGATAATCCCATGTTAAATAAATACATGAAAATCTAACATGACTTGATTTAATGTTAGATTTTTCTATAATTAGTCTGCTTTATCCTGGATTCATATTAAAATGTTCAACCCAAGTACTCCAAATAATCAATTACCTCTCTTACCGAGTAATTTTGACTATCATAGTAAAGATATTTATATTAAAACACTTGAAGCACAGAAGGCGCTCGCCAAGCTCAATGGTCTCCTACATCTTCTACCCAATGCTGATGTATTAGTTACCCCATTGATCACAGCAGAGTCTGTATCTAGTAGTGCTATCGAGAATATTAATACAACTACTATTGAAGTTCTTAAAGCTCAAGCATTACCTGAAGATTTTCGTGCATGACCCGAAAAAGAAGTGCTTCATTATCGCGAAGCAATCCTATATGGATATGAGCTCATCAAACAACATGATTATCTCATAATCAACGATCTCATTCAAATTCAACAAATTATTGAACCAAATAAACCATGAATCCGTAGTCTTCCCGGTACAATTATCGCCAATAGTAAATGAGAAGCAATCTACAAACCACCTCAAGGTAAAGACATCATCATATCGCTCCTCTCCAATCTTGAACAATTCATCAATATGTCAGATGACAATATTTACCCACTTATTAAAACATGAGTGATTCATTATCAGTTCGAAGCAATACATCCATTTTATGATGGCAATGGTCGTACTGGTAGAGTCTTGATGGTATTATATCTCATGATGACAAAATTGCTCGATTATCCTGTGCTATTTCTCAGTTGATACATCAATCAAAATAAAACATGATACTATCAAGCACTCCATCATACTCATCAAACAGATGATTATACACAAATCATCAACTATATCCTTGATGCAATCATGGTACAATCTAACATCACTTCGAACAAAATTCTCTGAATTCAAGAATTAATTGTTGTCATTGAAATTGAAATAGTGAAATATATTAAAAAAGATGGCTATAAATTAGCACGATTATTACTACAAAATCCATTTATTTCGATTCAAAAGATTGCGGATCATCTCAATATTACCAGACAAACAGTAAGTATCCATATCAATAAACTAGCAAAAGCTGAACTCGTAACAATTACCAGTGTGTGAAAACATAAACTAGTCTCCATCCCTGCCTTTATCCAATTATTAAGTGAATAATGAACCGTTGCTGACGATGTCTCAAAGACGAACTCTATATGGACTATCACGACCACGAGTGGTGAGTTCCTGTACACGATGATGCCAAGCATTTTGAGTTTTTACTATTAGAAACATTTCAAGCCTGACTTAGTCGATATACCATCCTCTCCAAGCGTGAAAACTTCCGCCTCACGTTTGATCACTTCGATCCTGTCATCATCTCACAATACACTAACGATAAAGTAGAACAACTCATGCTCAACGCAGGTATTATCCGCCATCGTGGTAAAATCCTTGCAGCCATCAGCAACGCTCGTATCTTCCTCCAGATTGAAGCACAATATGGCTCCCGAGACAAGTTTATCCGAGCATACACTGACTGACAAACTATCAACAATCACATCTGCTCAAATGGCTCCTTTAGTAAAGGAGCTGTCCATAGGACTGATGATTTAAGAGCTCCATCCACTTCATCACTGTCCGATCTCATCTCCAAAGATCTCAAGAAACTTGGCATGAAGTTTGTAGGCTCTACTGTCATGTACGCACACCTCCAAGCCACCGGTCAGGTTAACGACCACGAAGTCAGCTGTAAATATCATTAATAAAGTAGACATCGACGAAAGATCTCCGTTGTGATCATAGGGAATCCCTCTATAGGGACAAGGGATAGATAATTTCTTCTTGCAATTCCATTTTATATCTCTACCAAATAGATATTTATTATAATCCTATAAGAGAACTCTTATTGATCATCAAATCTAAATCATACCTACATGAAAGTACTAATAAAAAAAGAAATAATCAATTTCTGCGAAAAGTATACTACATATGCAAACTCTTTTTTAGATGAGCGTCGTAATTTTTTTGAGTCAAGACTAGAAAAAGTAAATTTTGAATCTATTGAATATTTATCTAATAATAAAAAAATTACATGATATATTGTTAGTCCAAAAAATATAAACAATGAATGTGCCGTACTAATATATAATAAATGATGAAATAATAATCAATCATTTGGTCGACTACAAGGAGATATTTCACCTAAAGAGTTATTCGTCACTATGTGATATTATGCTCAGCATGGATATATAGTGATAGCAAGTAACTATAGCGGATGAATAGGGTCTGATTGAGTGGATGAATTTGGCGGTGAAGATATTGATGATGTCACTAACCTATATCATGTCATTAAGGAATTAGACCAAGCAGATTCATCTAAAATATGAATGTTATGATATAGTCGTGGTGGTATGATGACATATCTATGTATGACTAAGCAACTATCTTGGCTTAAATCATGTGCGACTGTGTGATGAATAACAGATTTAATCTGATGAATACAACTAAGACCAGAAATGTATACTAATGTATATGTTCCATGTTTTGGAGGAAGTCAGAAAGACATGAAATTAAGATCAGCAATATATTTCATCGATAAAATATCTAAAGATACGCCGCTACTACTAATACAGTGAAATGTAGATAATAAAGTATCACCTCAGTTAGCTTTGAAATTTCTCTGAAAAGCTATAGGTCATTGATTAATCATAAGAGCACAATTTTATGAATGAGGAGACCATTATCTCACTACTCACATAAAAGAAAGCTCTGAAACAATAAAAGATTGGTTCAATAATCACTTGCAATATCTATATATATATATGTAGAATAATTTTGTCGTTAGTCGACAAAACAAATAATACTATGCAAAAAAAACCCATCTCTATGGACAAAGTAATGTTCTATCGCAATCAAGCAGTCATCTTATGCTATATGCGTAAGCATAATGTATCCATGGAAATTGCTAAAAAACATTTTCGTGGGATGCTCATATTCCTGTACTTGTGTGGCACTTCTGATAATACTTTCACCCCAAGTGAGGTAATTGATGAAATGTGGCATACGTTCTTACTATCTACTAAGGACTATGACGACTTCTGTCAAGATTATTTTGGTAAGAAGATTCATCACAGTCCTGACGCTATAATTTCCGAAGCTTCAAAAGAAAAAAATCAGCAACAGTACATTAACTTGTACATAAAAGCTGAAAAAACTTTTGGAGTCCTTGATCCTACTACATTCCCAAATCCTGCAGTTTTAGCTGTATCAGATTGTAATGGAGACTGTGGTAGCGGTGGTTCCTGTGAGGGTTCTACAAATTGTCAAAGTGAGTAAATTTTTTCTAAAACCGACTAATGATAAGCTAACTGGTATTCGGTTAGCTTTTTTATTAAACCCATAAAAAGAAAGGATCATATATAAATCACACTTTCACAAGCTCGGCATGAAGTTTGTAGGCTCTACTGTCATGTACGCACACCTCCAAGCCACCGGTCAGATCAACGATCATGAAATATCTTGTTTTTGTAGGGACGTATAATATACGTCCTATTTGTATTATGGCTCATCACAGGTAGCTCACTACTCGCAAGTCTGATATCTACTACGTTATGGTTTACTGTCTTCCACTAGTACTTGACAAAGTATATTATATGATTATCATAAAATCAGTATTCACTACGATAGATGATAAAACCTCTTCAAAATGAATTAAAAGAAATACAATCTTTGGGTGATACACCGAAGACACTTTTGTTGTTACCTGAAGAATTTAAATGACTCGGCGACATCAAAGACAGTATTAAAGACACACTTGTTGGAATAAATCTTCAGATACTATCCAACAGTCTACCTAAAGCACCAGATCATCTTAATTATGACGAGACATCACAACGATATATCAGTGAACTCACCAAGCGCTATTATGAACCAGTATTAGGTAAATTAAGGAAACACTGCAAAACCTACCTCTAAAATAACACTAAAATAATCAATTTTCACTAGCAAAAAAGCTAAGAAACAGTACTATATGACTAGTA
>JAYSSF010000098.1:0-4448 GCA_043720715.1 bacterium | reverse complement strand
AAGATATTTAAAAGATGATGATTACCTTTGCAGACAATTATTAGATCTTATTAGGAAACATTATTAGTATTTATTTAAATCTTCTATGCTAGAGCCATTGTCAATCACAAAACTCTCAGCAAAGCTGGAACCTCATAGCAAGAAAAGACATCATATAAGCCCCAAAGACATTGGGATAAGTCAGAATATGGTTTTTTTCATTTTGTTTTTATTTATTCATAAATCTGGTTTATTTGCTTGTGAAATCTACTTTAACTGGTGCTTTCTCTGATTCATCAGCTTCAAACATGGTGCGTTCAGTGAGTTTCATGATGCCGGCGACGATATTGCTTGGGAATACTTGAATTGCAGTATTGAAATCTCTGACGACAGCGTTGTAATATCTTCTTGCTTGAGCGATATGTTCTTCGATCTCATTGAGTTGTTCTTGGAGCTGGATGAAGTTAGTATTTGCCTTGAGATCCGGATATGACTCACTGAGCGCAAACAGCTGCCTCATCGCTCCAGCGATTCCAGCTTCTGCGGCTACTTTTGCGTCTGGAGTGCCAGCATTAGTATATGCAGATCTTGCTGCGATGACTTTTTCGAGCGTCCCTTGCTCATGTGCAGCGTAACCTTTGACAGTTTCAACAAGATTTGGGATAAGATCATAACGTTTTTTGAGATAGACATCAATATCAGACCAAGCATTGTCGATCTTGACCTTGAGAGAGATAAAGTTGTTGTAGGCTGATACTGTCCATGCAATGAGCACAATAATGATAATAAGAGCAATGAGTCCGATAGACATGATAATGTGTAATAATAAAATAAAACAATACTCTATTGTATTCAAGCGTTGTATAAAAAGCAAGAAAAAGCCTACAAATAAATGTAGGCTTTATAGATACTAATTGCCAATTGCTGTAGTGGTCTCAGTGATGGCTTGTGTATCTTCGGCTTGAATTGCGGTATTAATTTGTTGATCGAGTGATTGTGTTGGGTCGATATCAATTTGATTCATCATGTCATCGCTAGGCATTGTTATCGATGATCACATTCTTTGTTGTATCATTTGTTCAATTTTACCGTTCTGGACTTGCTGACTTGGGTTGAAACTATCAAAGATCATGCTCAATATCGCAAGAGCGATACCTATTCCCCAATACATTCAGTTTCACGTTGGTTGAGATGGAAGTCTATCTGCTCCATAGGTATTTTCTCATGAAGTTCCTTTATAAAATAGTGATTTAATCATGACAATAAACATCCAAATTATGAGAGCAATCATTCAAATTAATACTATGATTCATAGAATCCAATTTATCATATTGTTGGTGAGGAGTTTGCCCAGCATTACTCAGCTTAAAGCAACTCACAGTATGACGCCCAACGTAATGAGCAATGGTTTGAAATAATACCAACCATTTTGATTGAGATCATGTGATCTTCTTATAACCATGCCGATTCCTCGAACTCAACTAATAATTGATATCATTGCTCCAAGTCACATTCCAATAAATCCAAATTGGCTAAGGATGAGGCTTACTAACGATGACATAGTCCCTAGAACTAAAATACTTATCCAATATTCGCCTCTACTGAGCCTTCCCTTTGTCCAAGATTCTTTGGTAATAATATTTCGTGCATGAGTAAGCAGCCATTTGACTCACTGATTTGATTGACCATTTTCTTCAAAAGGATTTGCGGTCGTAGTATTTGCCATCAGAAAAAAAATAATAAAATAAAAAATTAGTCACACTCTAGTGATTATTCTATCATAAATCAAGTCAAAACACGAATTACTTTATGTCCAAAGCTTTGAATACTGTACCAGCAACAACTCACCCAACAAGCGTAGCAACCAAATGCATCCAAATCTGGCTCCATGATAGCAGTCAGTCTATCGCATTACCAATCACTACTGCAGGGTTAAAGGCTCCACCTGAGATAGATCCCACAGCATAAGCACCAGCCATCACCGTAAATCAGATAGCGAGACCATAGTATGACATCTTGTCACTTGCTTTGGTAGTTGCGACATTGAGGACCACCCACACGAGAGCAAAGGCGAACAAGAGCTCTGAAAGTAGAATCGCAAGAGTAGAGGCAGTGAGAGCTGCTCCAGTACCTCTACCCACGAGAGCGATGACCAATCATGCTGCCACAATCGCTCCGAGGAGCTGACTGATTCGATACGGCACGAGATCCTTGGTTGGTAGTTTGCCTGCTGTCCATAGACCAAGACTGACTGCTGGGTTGTAGTGCGCGCCACTGATGTGACCACCAGCATAGACCATCACCATCAGGACTGCACCGATCGCAAGTGGAGCCATGCTACCAGCATTTGCTACTGCGAGACCAATTGTTAGTACCAAGAACATGGTACCGATAAACTCAACAACATACTTTTTCATCGATAAAAAAAGAGAAGAGATAAAGTATCTCAACTCTAATCGAACGAAATGAAATTGCAAGATCAAATTTTTTAGGGCTAAATCTTTTTTAGCAGTTTATCGAGGAATATATTCCCTACTAATGCGCTCACAAGACCAATACCAATCAGCTCTGTAATAAGGATAAGAACAACCTGACTTCCATTGAGTTGGACAAGCTCGATGAGTGACTTGCTAAATAATGTTGTCATGGAGCCATGGGTCACAATCTGGCAGATCCACATAGCCGCTGCAGCAATTATGACACCGCATGTGAGGATGAGTCCGATATGCACGAGATATGGTCACTTGATCTGAGCATAACTTGCACCGAGGAGCTTCTGTACCTGGATGACATCTTTGAATCCATAGAATTTGATCCTAATGATGAAGAGTAAAAAGACTACGATGATTGCAACTAAAAATAGAACAAGTCAGAAACTAATAATCGTCACCACATTACCCAGATTGATCACATTGATCACTCTTTGTTCTTGTTTGCGTAAGCCGATATCACGAGTCGTATCCAGTGAATTGACAATGATTGGTTGGTATTTGCTGGCAATTGTCTTAAGTATTTCATATTGACTACTGTCCTTGAACATGATATACATGGTTGCTGGGAGCGGATTGCTGATACCATATTTATCAAAACTCTCTACTACGTCAGGGAGTTTTTTGGATAGTGTGTCAAAGGCATCTTTACGAGAATAATATTGTACCTCCATGCCTTGTGCTTCGAGTGCAGTTTTCATTTCGATTACTTGTTCAGTAATACGATCTTCCTGACTTGGAATTGACTTAATATACAGGTATACTCATAGTTTCCCTTTGACATTGCCCACTGCTTGATCGAGTCATAGCTTTAGTCATCCTATTATATTGAGCAAGAAGATCAGTGATGCAATCATCAGCATCAGACCGATCGTCTGAAAAAGGTTGTTCATACTGATCGTACGAAGATGTGATGCGAGCCAGTTATTGTGACGAGGATTGGCGATTTCTGACTTAAGTGTAGATATGATAGTAGACAAGGTCATGAGAAAAAGTAACGAGATTAAATTTATAGTACATAGTGTATAGTGCATAGTTTATAATTATATTTATCTATCAACTATCAACTTTGAGTTATCAGTTAGTAACTATTTATCCGCTACAAACTCTTTATAGAGAGATATTTTGTGCTGATAATAAGCGAGATCTTTGTCAAAAGTTTGGAGCTTCTTACTTTGTTTTTCGAAGTAGGCTACCATTTTTTTAACTCACTTATAATCATGTTCAAGAGTGTATATTTGTATGAGATTATAAACGATTTCGGCATCAAGTTTGTTGATATCGTATGCTTGGAGGAGAAAATCAATACCCTTTTGGTGATTACCATACCAGTATTGCGCCATGGCATAGGCTCTGACGACTTCAGCGTTTTCAAAGTTGGTTAGTTTGATGGCTTTTTGGAGATACTCGAGAGAGTCGTGCCACTGAGTCTTCTCCATCGCCAAGATGCCTTTGGTATACAATACCATTGGGTCAGCATCACCTCATGTATGCAGGAGAAAATCTACTGCTTTCTCAGCTTTCTCTACTTCTCATGACTGATACTGAATATCTGCAACCTGCATGAGAGCCTCAGGATTCTCAGGATCTGAAACAAGGAGTGAGTTTACCATCTTGAGTGCATCGGTGAATTTACCAGCCTTCTTGAGCTTTTCGATTTGTTGGTAAAAGTCTTGTGGAATATATGCCATACGATCAATATAAATAATTACTAGCATAAATATACTGATAGGATGAGCAAGAGGCAAAAAATGATACTCGATTGTAGTCTTATTGATTGCGATATCTGACAAGATTCAAATAATTATTGACATTCCAGCTTTGTTGGCTAAAAATAATATTTTTAGTATATGTTGTTTTGTGTGTGTGAGTTGGTTTTGGGTGACTCTCTTCCCGATCTTAGTCTGAGGGGCGTCAGCCCCTCGTGCTTGGGTGGACAAATCTTGCTGCTAATTTTTTCTTGTAATTTGATTTGTGTTT
>JAYSSF010000097.1:0-4453 GCA_043720715.1 bacterium | reverse complement strand
TTTACATAGAGGACTAAGGGAAGATAGGAAATTAAAACTAATACTGTATTTGATTAACTCTAGAGTAGAATAGCCACACCTTTTTTACCATTAAGCCTGTTTTTTTGATTTCAGTTTTAAAAGATGGACACAAATTATTTAAGACTCACCTGTTGTAAGGCCTGATTTATCTTATAGTTATCATCTTCACTCAATCTAATAAAAGTACCCTCATGAGATTTACCATCATCTCCTGAAGATATGGGATTGAGCCACATTGACCATGTACCAAATTCCATGTTGTTTTCCATTACATAAGACCATCTGCCTCCCGGATTAATATCATCAAAATTATCTAGAGATATAAATCAAGAGACCTTCTCTATTCACTCATGAGTATCTCCGTAATTATTATTCCAAGTTCATTCTATAGTATTGGCTGATCCATCAGTAATTTGAGCAACAATTTCGGGCATTGATACTTCTGCTAATTTACTCACTCACTCTGAATCAAATAAATTATTAGCATACTTGTAATATTCCGATCAAATAGGTTTGTGATTGTTATTTTTTTCATCCGAAAAACAACTCGACAACGAACCCATAATTCCTAACGATAGGACTAGCTTCCTGAAAGTAGGCGAAGATCATAGAGTTTTTAGTATTTCTATGGTATCAAATTAGAAAAGTAATAGTCTATTATAGACAATATAATATATAATGTTAGGAATATGGGCTTTTGGGTTGGAAATTGGATGAATATTGTGTATGGTTGATTATTTATTGTTTTAGTATATCCCTATGAAGTATTTGATTTGATTTATATTGGTGTTTGTTGCACTGAGTAACTTGGGATATGCCACTGATACTGAACTTGAAACGGCAGTTTCTTGGATGTATGATAATGGATTAACTAAATTTAATACTGTGGAGTCATTTAGTGCTGCATGAAACTTAACGAGAGAGCAGGCGGCAAAGTTTTTTACTAACTTTGGTGTAGCAGCTATTGATAACTTTCAGTGATTTAACCATGATAATGACTGTAATTTCTCCGACATAGGCGCTGCCGATCCTACCTTAGCTGGCTCAATACAATCTGCTTGCAACTTGGGTATTTTCAAGTGATCTCAATGATATTTTTATCCTCAACAATATTTGACTCAATGACAGGCTATTGCTGTGGCGTTGAGATTGATGATAGGTATTCAGAATGAAGATAGAGATGATCCTTGGCATACTCCATATTTCGCCTGAGGTGATCAATTACAACTACTGAGATTACTTGCTATTTCAGCGTCGACAGCAGATCATACTGTCACAAGAACTGATACCGCCAAGCTACTATATAGAATTTATCAGTTGCTTAGTAGACGTCAAGAGTCTGTGACGACCTCGTCTCTTGTCTATGTGGATTATGTTGGAAAGTTCAAGGATTGAGTAATGTTTGATACCAGTATTGAATCTGAAGCTCGTAAATGAGGTATTTATGATGAAGATAGATCATATAGTCCTCTTTGATTTGTGGTAGGGTGAGGTATGATGATTGATTGATTTGATCAGTGAGTAGTTGGCATGAAGATGTGACAGACAAAAACTATCACTATATCTCCAGCCGGATGATATGGAGAGCCAAAACCTGAGTTATTTTTTACTACATGATCAGCGATGTTCTATGAGGCATGAATTACTCCAGAATTAGGGGATACTTATAACTTTGGATGAGCTCCAGGTACCATTACTGCTATCAATTGAGATCAGGTTACGCTTGATTTTAATCATGCACTTGCTGGCAAAGATCTTATATTCACAATTACTGTTCTTGATTCATATGGTGATCTATGGTCTAATACTACTAAGACAATAAAATCTACCTGATGATCGTATGTGTCATCGGGTGAATGTGACATCAAATGAAATATCAATCGAGATAAAAAGAAACTATATCACTATCCATGATGTAAGGATTATGTCAAAACTAAGATTACTGAATCTAGTGGAGAGCAGTGGTTTTGCAGTGAAGAGGAGGCTATTAGCGCTTGATGGGCAAAAGCTGAAAATTGTTAATATTTCTGATCCTTCTTCTTACCTTATTCTTCTTATACTTTGTTAATGCACATCAAAAAAAATAGACACTACCACACAAGCAGCTCCTACGGGTCACTGGCGTCCAGCCAATCTGGATGAATCTGTAGGTCAAGAAGATATTAAGAGCGTGATTACTCAAGCAGAATCTATAACTTTTACGAGAGATCAGATTTCTGCGAGACGAAGATCAGTGCTTGCGTGATCGGGTATTGATCCGATTGATATGCATTCACCACTATGGTTTTGGAGTAAGAATAATTTTAAATATGATTTAAAGTAAGTCATTTTGAAGAGATTTTTTATTTTGTATAACTAAGAATGTTAGACCAACTTGATGTAGTTATTTGAAAAACAAAGAGCTGAGACGATATTCGTATTATTTTTGTGGAGCAAACGACAGAAGATAGATCACCAAGGCTTTTGGACTATGTAAAATACAGATATGAAGTTCGCAATCAGGATGATATTGTGATGTGAATGTTTGAGATTGATCAAAACACAAAACCAGATGGATCGATAGTATTTGATGAATGAGAAGTCGATACAGAAAGCTATGGCTATGGTAGGCAGTGAATTATATCACAAGTATATTGCTTTATGAACAAGATTATTTATGATGAGTATCATGATGTATTGTATTCTGATCGTACATCGATCTCTGCTAAGATGGCTGGTATGCGACAAAGATTGGTTGATCAATGAAAAGCTGAATCGTTAGGATATAATGATATGCCATGAACGCGATTTGATAGTAAACCTTGACCAACGCCAATGTTTAGGATGTTTTCTCCGACATAGGTACAAGGGCGGATTACTGATCCGCCCAAGCAACAGCGAATACCCGTGAGGGTGCTACGAAAATTCCTCATTAAATCTCGAAATTGTCTCATTTTACGAAATCTTCTCACTTCTCCCGTCCCATGCACATCAAAAAAATAGACACCACCACACAAGCAGCTCCTACGGGTCACTGGCGTCCAGCCAATCTGGATGAATTTGTGGGGCAAGAAGATATCAAGAGCGTGATCCGTCATGCGATCCATTCTGCACAGGTGAGATCTGATAGTCTCGGACATATCTTGCTCAATGGTCCAAGTGGCTTCGGTAAGACGACGTTGGCACATATTATCGCTGGAGCATGTGATGTCCACTGTCATGTGATTACTGGATATGCAATTGCCAAGCCTGCAGACCTCATCTCAGTGCTCAATGCGCTCCAGACTGGTGATATCCTGTTTATTGATGAGATCCATAGACTCAAGCCGATGATGGAGGAGATCCTGTACACTGCCATGGAAGATAACCTCATCGACATGGTGATGCCCGATGGTGGATCAGTCAGACTACCCGTTAATCCATTTACGCTCATTGGTGCGACGACCAAGCCTGAGTCATTGTCTGCTCCGCTCAAAAATAGATTTGTCTACAAGTTCTTCTTCTCAGGATATTCGCTCGAGGAGAAACAACAAATCATCCAGCTATATCTCAATCATTATACGATTAAGTCTGACTCCAAGCAGGTCTATGAGATTGCTCGCAAGTCTGACTCTGTGCCCAGAGAAATCCGCAACTCGATCGTGATGATGCGTGACTACCTGATTGCACATGGGCAAACACCAGACAGTCTGGAGATCAGTCGTGAGCATCGGTCAGAGTTCCTCGGATGGAGTAAGGTACAAGACGGGTGACTGACGCCACTACATCAGAAATATCTGGATATCCTCGCAGAGACTGATAGACCTATGAGTCTGACGACACTAGCGATCAAGATGTGACTGGACACTGGTAGTATCGAATATGAGATTGAGCCGCTCCTCATCAAGCTGGGGAAGATTGAGAAGACGAGTAGAGGAAGAAGGTTATCTTAGGCTATAGGTCAAAGGTTATAGGTCAAAATACGATTAGCATAAATTTTATTTTTATGTAATAAAAGTGATGAATAATATAGTACCATACTCGTGATTGGTTGATCAGATCTGACAGATTCTTGCTCAAGCGAGAAGTCATGTCTCATCTCAAGTTAACCAAACAATGATTACTACTTACTGGACGATAGGTCAATATATTGTAGAATATGAACAAGGTGGTGCCGATAGAGCTCAATATGGTTCATGATTATTGCAGAGGTTAGCAGATGATCTTACTGCAAGATTTGGAAGAGGTTTTGGATATAGAAATCTGCGCCAAATGAAGCAATTTTATCTTGAATACAATAATTGGCAGGCAATGACTGCCAAATTAAAAAATCTTTCTCGAACCCATGTTGTTCGTTTGATGCACATCAAAGATACTAAGGAAACGATGATTAACCCATAGTACCCACCCTATTCTAAATATCAACCATATTTTCAGTCTATTTCACTAGTTTGAATCTCCAGTTAGGAGACTT
>JAYSSF010000096.1:0-4476 GCA_043720715.1 bacterium | reverse complement strand
TGATTATAGGTGAATAGTACTTGAGTTACTATAATCATGATGCACTATCTTTGCAATAGGAAGTAGTTTTAATAACTAATGTTAGGAATATGGGCGTTTACAAGCAAATTCATAAACAAATTTTTATGACTATCTTGATTAAGGCAGTAAAATCATTATCATGCATGAAAATATATGATATGGTATCGTGGCAGAGTGGTCCAATGCAGGAGCCTGCAAAGCTTTATAACCATGGGTTCAAATCCCATCGATACCTCCATATATTTTTTTGTTTTATCAAAATTACTCTAAATTCTCAGATACTTCTCGACCTTCATACTTCTTAAATCGACCAAACTTAAACATCATACGAAATATCGTCCAATTAATATAAGATATGAGATGTAGTAGCATCTCCATTGCGGGGCGCATCACCAAATACATCATAAAGATCACACTAATCTTGAAATTTGGATTGGTGTATTTTGCCTTAATCTCTTTGAATACTACCGCACAGACTCAGTCTTCAATATTATTGCTTTGATCAACTGTTTGGTTAAGGAGATTTTTACGTATTTGTTCGAGTCTTTTAATCGATGTGAGTACTGCTTCATTACCAGACAATGTGTCTGCTGATTGATGAACTTGTATTGCATTAATGATTGATCATTGATCTAAATCAGCGGATTCTACTCTATATTTTGCTCCAGGATCATCTTGAATTTTCTGACTCTTTTGTTGAGAAACCGTTGTAGTAGTTTGATTCCCATCAGTGATAACAGCTCTTGCATTTGTAACTTTCTGTGAATCAATGATCGGCTGAATACTCATTACAAAAAATCATTCAATATATTTTTGTACACTTGAATCTCTCAGTAGGGCTATATCTAATGCCTTATTACTATATTGATATAATTCTTCGCACTTGAGATTGAAGGTAGGATTAAATGAGATAAAGGTGAACACGTAAGCAAGTGTCATGTATGTTACAAAGGCGCTAACGGACTCTCCTGTAAATACGTCAAAATCTGACACTTTAATTTTGTTATGGATGTCTTCATGTATGGTGTTTGCTGTCTTATAAAATCAGATTAGCACCGTGATAAATCATAGCACAAGATACAAACTCCAGCCAAGATAAAATCATAGTGCGACGCTTGTAATTGCAAGAAGTCAGATACCATACTTCCACTCACGATGAAAATAAATAATTGCATATGGTAAAATACAGAACACTGCGATAAGCCATACTCCTGATCCCAACCACTCTTTGAGCAAAAAAAGTGAAACATAAAACCCCATCACCGATATTAATAGTGCCCGAGTAATAATGGTAGTTTTGAGATAGCGATTTACTCACATGGTACAATTATATCTCGTATCGTTAGAAATCGCAAATCCATGTCTTGACTATCTATCGAAATCCGACAAAAATTATGTCTTGCACTTGAACTTATGATCAAATACTATAAGGTAGTCATATCTTTTATCTTGTTGTTTGCCTATGATACGTGTCGTGGTTGATCAATCTCATACTACACATCTTCAAACATGTATTATTTCATGTTCTGACCAATATTGTAGCAGTCAGACTCATCAGTCTCACTGGGCTGATCATATCCAGATGCAGGATTATATTCTTATTGAAGATGACGGATTTGATAGAATTCTCACACAAATATCACGATACACCCAAGTGCCATGTACTGTTGCTCAATTTAAGTCAATCGTTAATCGTGAGATCGCACTATGACAAATGGATCATCATGTAACGACTGAGATTATGACATTCTTGATCAGTGAAACGGTAGTCAACAAAGAAATAGTAAGTGCTCCATGGTGACAAATTGGACAAATTCAATGCCAGGTACAACTTATCATGCTAAAAACCAAACTATTACCCAAACATATCGTGGAAGAATGTAAAAAATGACATGTCCACCTCATACCCAAATCACTGTATACGATTGAGTATCTCAACCAACAGACAAAGCTCACAAATTATGCTCTTGTGTATCTGCAAGATTATATGGTCAAATGTATCATCATCAAGAAGTGACAATATGCAGGTATCGAATACCTCAACTGGTGACTCAGAGAGCTCAGGCAACTCATGGAAGAGATGAACGTATGACAGTATTATCATCAGCAACAAGGAGATCAAATCAATCATCTCACTCGTAAGCTCATCACTCAGGCAGTCGATCAATATACTCATATCCTAGGGCAACGACTATCACATCATATCGAACGTGGTACTAGTATCGCCATGATCAACCAGATATCTGATCATCCGATTATCCAGGAGCAATGTAACATACATCTGAGTCAGCATTATGGATTTTATACCATGGAGTGCTCCAATTTGCTCCCTCGTGTCAGCAGGCATGGTGATATCGACTGACAGATTTACCTCTCGACTCAACTACAGCAGAAATAATTTATCCATCATATTAGACAATGAACGCATACCATATCAGCTCAGTTATCAAGTTCGTCATCGGAGCGATGATTCTGATTAGTTCAGTCAGGTTTATCGATCCTTGGGTCGATCCGAGTAGCTCAGTGATTATTACAAGTGTCTGACTCATCCTCATGATTTGGTGACTGGGTTTTTATGCCTACCTGCTCATCATGTCACTACTGAGTGACAAAAAATATAGCTATCTTGCATCATACGCATACAAGCTCTCACTCATCACCGGAGCGTATGCAGCGATCAACTGGCTACTGATCTGATTTGGGATTTGGGGATGGCGGATCGGTATTATCCTGCTCGTCATCTGCGTGTTCCTCGCTGGGATGGTACTAGGAATCATCAAGCCGAATGAAGAAAGAACAACTAAAAATGAATAATGAAGAATGAAGAGTACGTCAAAAAATATTCTTCACTGTTCACTATTATCTATTAATTACTACTGATGCTAACTGAACAACAAATCATCGATGCACTCATGACGGTCTACGACCCAGAGTTTTCCCTGATCGATATCTGGACGATGTGACTGATCTATGAGATAGAAATCTTGCATGATGTCGAGATGGTCAACCTCACTATGACTCTCACTACTCCAGCTTGCCCAGCAGCGGACTACATCACCGAGTCAACAGTCAATGCGATTGAAGACAGATATCCTGACTATGACTGTGCGATCATGATGACCTTTGAGCCGACATGGACGATCGATATGATCAAAGATGAAGATTTTAGGAAGATTTTTAGTTAAGGAAAAACCCCAAGTAAAAAATACCTGGGGCAAAACTAAGAATATGTCGTAAGCTCAGTTTTAAATTATTAGAATTGCTAAAAACATAAGCACAAAGAATGCTATATGTAAAATAAGCGACATACCATAGCCAGGCGTGTCTACATTTTCTTCGGGATGATCCTTTTGGGGTTCAAGTATATGTTTTTCAATCACTTTTCTTCTCCAACCAGGAATTATTCCATTCCAGCCAAATGATTTTTCTACAGTAGTTCTAAGGGGAAGAGAATGCTTTACGTGATTCTTTCTCCACCACCATATACCAAATATCAGTGACCATGCAAGCAGTATCAACTTTATTGAGTAGATTACCAGCGATGGTCCTATAAGTTTCCAGACAAACATTGCAACAGCAAGCTTACCTACACTTGTATTTGAGACATTTTCGGTATGCTTAATTAACATATCAGCAACCTTACTAAAGGTGGCACCAATTGATTCTGGCTTATCAAGCAAGGTAGAAAATACCTCCCAAAACTCTTTCCTATCGAATCCATTCTTTTGCCACTGTCTTACTTTATTAATAATACTCGGCTGGGCAGTTACAGTAAATCTATCTTTTAAAATATCTTTACTTTCCAATGTTGCTATTTTGACCTGAGTCTCAGGAACTACTTTTATATAGATAGTTCTTTTTTGTGCAAACGATGTTAATACTACTACGAGCATTATAAACATCAACATTAATTTTGTCTTCATTTTATTTTTTTTAAATTACACAACCATTCATAATCCATACAATTAGAATAAATACAGCCGTAATAATTAAATTACGAACTACATCAATTTTTTGAAATTCGTACTCAATTTCATTTTCATTAGGGTCATCTTCTTTTTTGGCATAGTCGATAGGAACAGAGCGAAATATCATATATTTACGAGCAATTACTGTAAATGCTATTAATAATGATATATTTATCAATAACACCCAAAAATAAGTTAGCATTTCCTGTCCAGCATATCCAAATGCTAAACTCAAAATAGTAATTTTCCCTAAGCTCGTCCCGTAGAATTTCTCCGTCTTTTCAGTCAGTGACGTCAGAATCTGGTCAAATATATCTGCTAAATAATTAACCACGACAGTAACAAAGCCAGAATCCTCAATTTTAGGATTAGCAAAAGTTGCTAATTCTTCTTTAAGGAAACACTGCAAAACCTACCTCTAAAATAACACTAAAATAATCAATTTTCACTAGCAAAAAAGCTAAGAAACAGTACTATATGACTAGTA
>JAYSSF010000095.1:0-2036 GCA_043720715.1 bacterium | reverse complement strand
CAATGAATTATTTTTTTCAACTCGTAAAGAGATAATTTACTGTATTTTATAAGCATAGTTGACTATATGGATACTAGTCTTCTATGCAAGAGCCTTTTTAATTTGATTTTTTGAAAGATTAATTCCAGAGGATACTGATTTTAATAGTCTCATAATTGATTTGTGTTTTTTTTGTTTTGATAATTATTTTATTTTTACTAAACGAGTAATAAGTTTATAGAAATGTCTATATATATATATATATATCAATAGATTTTTATGTAATTTTAGTTATATTTATTGTCATGAATATCCTCGATCTAAAACCTCTCATCCACAACATCATCGCACTTGCAGAACACGAGTTGGATTTTGACCATCTTAGACAGCTCAAAAACGAGTTTAGTCAGACGAATAAACTATCACAAGTACCGAGTAACGCTGACTTATTCAAGGTTTACTTCACCATGCTCAATGATCGTGAGATTCCTGTGTGTCCTGCTTTTGAGAAGCTTCTCAAGAAGCGTGCGGTCAGATCTCAGTCTGGGATTGTACCGGTTCAGGTATTAACCAAGCCTTTTTGGTGTCCGGGTAAGTGTATCTTCTGTCCAAATGATTTTACCATGCCCAAAAGTTATATCAATACAGAGCCAGGTGCACAGCGTGCCTTGCTCAACTGATTTGACCCCATCAAGCAGACCTATAACCGTCTCTTGTCACTGCGTCTCAATGGACACGATACTGATAAGATCGAGATGATCGTATTATGAGGAACACGGGATGTCTATCCCAAGCAATATAAGATTGATTTTATCAAATGACTGTATGACGCGTGTAATACATTTGACGCTTTTCGACAGCTCTATCAGGATGGGAAGATCGAAGCACAGACCAGATCACTCGAGATAGATACGCTACCATGGGAGTTCCCACAGACGATCGCTGAGTCGATTGTGATCAATGAGACTGCAGGTAATCGTATGATCTGACTTACCATCGAGACCAGACCCGAATATGTCACTCATGAAAACTGTCGCCTCTGGCGTGAGATGGGGATTACTCGTATCGAGATGGGTATCCAGTCCATGTTCGACGAAGTACTCGATGCCAACAAACGCGGACATAGTATTGAACAAGTCAGACTCGCCATGCACATCCTCAGATCCTATGCGTTCAAGATTTCCTGTCACTTTATGCCGTGACTGTATGGTAGTACGCCCGAGTTGGACATTGAGACATTTCGTCTTGCGTTTGATGATATATGGGTGAGGCCTGACGAGATCAAGTTTTATCCGACATCAGTGATACCCAATACGGAGTTATATGATCTGTATAAGTCAGGGGAGTATATCCCACTGGAAACCAGTCAGATCAAAGATATCACCAAGATCGTCCAGATCAATCATATCCCACCATATACTCGTATCAAGCGTCTGATTCGTGATATCCCAGCAACGGAGATCGTCGCATGATCACATGTAACCAATTTGCGCCAGCTTGTGGATAAGGAGATGGAGCTTGAGTTTGCGGATTCTCCCTTGATAAAGCACTCTAACGAGCATAAAGGAGGTGCTGAAGGCGGAGGGATTTGAGAACAAAAAAGACAGAAGCTCTACTCGAGGTTATATGAAAATATGATTATGTGCGACTCTGTTTCCGATTTCTTAACTCAATTATCATAATGACCCAAGAACAAATCCTAGTAGAAATTCAATCTCTCAAAGACCGCAATAATCGTGTTGAACGCGAAAAGGCTCGAGAAACCTCACGGACTCGTAAACTCTTGATTATCGTGAGCACCTATCTCGTCATGTGTCTTGTGTTTATAAACTTATGAAGCATGAGACGATATCTGGATGCAATTGTACCAACAGTATGATTCACACTATCAACGCAATCGTTTGATCGAGTCAAAAAGTGGTGGATGAGGTAAATTTGATTTCTAAAAATATAAAGGTCGCCCATATTCCTAACATTAGTTATTAAAACTACTTCCTATTGCAAAGATAGTGCATCATGATTATAGTAACTCAAGTACTATTCACCTATAATCATGA
>JAYSSF010000094.1:0-11336 GCA_043720715.1 bacterium | reverse complement strand
AGTCTCCTAACTGGAGATTCAAACTAGTGAAATAGACTGAAAATATGGTTGATATTTAGAATAGGGTGGGTACTATGGGTTAATCATCGTTTCCTTAGCTTTCCTTGGATTGTAAGTTAGTCTTGAGATCAAGTAAAACTCCCGAATTACATCACGTTTGACTATACTGTTTGTACTATAACTATTTTTACTTCTCATTACAACCCAAAACCTCTCCCAAATTTGACAGAATCAACCCTCATGAGTATAATAGAAGAGAATATTTTCTCTAATCACTATGTGAGTACCAATCAGCATCTACACCCAAAATCTCCAACTCGCAATCAATAAGTCAGATATTGTGAAGGTTTTTGATAATTTGCTGACGATCGGAGTAGAGAACGGCGCATCAGATATCCATATTGAACCATACGAAAACTACTGCCGTATCAGACTACGTATCGACTGAGTGCTGGATGATATCATGCAGTATCCTCGTACCATGCATGAAAACGTCATCGCCAAGTTTAAGATTGAGTCAGGACAGATGAGACCGGATGAAAAGCGTATCCCTCAGGATGCCAGAGTATCCACCATCACCCTCACCAGCAAAGAGATCGACCTGCGTGCCAATACACTCCCGACTGTACGATGAGAGAAGCTGGTAATGCGTATCGTGGACAAATCCAAGAAGACACCACCACTGGAGACACTGGGTATCGAATGATCCAACGGTTTGATCATGGCCAGAAACCTGATGTATCCAAATGGTATCATCATCAACTCATGACCGACAGGTAGTGGTAAGACAACCACGCTGTATGCCGCCTTGCACAAAGTAAATAGAGTAGGTATCAACAT
The DNA here is from genome assembly GCA_043720715.1 of bacterium. Taxonomy (GTDB): domain Bacteria; phylum Patescibacteriota; class Gracilibacteria; order Absconditabacterales; family Absconditicoccaceae; genus JAYSSF01. The sequence goes on along the minus strand of JAYSSF010000094.1, from coordinate 10,496 downwards.
CACCACCTATGAAGATCCAGTAGAATCCCGTATCGACTGACTCAATCAAAGTCAGATCCGTGCCGATATTGGTTATAAGTTTGCTGATGGTCTGCGTGCCTCATTGAGACAAGATCCAGATATTGTGATGGTATGAGAAATCCGTGATTGGGAAACACTGGAGACTGCCATGGAAGCCGCCATGACATGACATTTGGTATTCTCTACCATCCATACCAACTCTTCAGCTGAGACCATTACCAGAGTGATGAATATGGGAGCGCTCAACTACCAGATTACTGGTACATTCAATCTTGTGATCGCACAGAGACTGTGTCGTAGAGTCTGTGAAAAATGTGAAGTCTACCAGACTATGGACGATCCAAAGTGGAAGGATTATCTCGCATTTGCCAGAGATAGTCTAACGTCCATGATCCCAGAAGCGCTATCCAGAGAGCTCGAGTTGCGTAATATTACGCCTGAAACATGGAAGAGATTCTTCGAACAATGAGAGATCATCGTCGGAACAGGCAAGCTGCCAGATGGATCAATATGCCCTAAATGTAGTGGTAACTGATACAAGTGAAGAGTCTGAGTCTACGAGATGATGGAGTATGATGATGAGATCAAGAACCTCTTGCTCAATGGTAAGACGGCACTGGATATCGAAGCCTATGCTCTCAAAAACGGTATGATGAACCTGGAGCGTGATGGTATCTTCAAATCAATCGAAGGTCAAACGACACTGGAAGAGATCTACAGAATTGTAAAACATAAGTGGTTGGACAAAGAGAAGCAAAATGCATATACAATTAGCTCTTCTCAAGCCAGACAACAAGCATTGTCACAACAAGCGGTGGAAGCTACCAAACCTGACTATGGTCAGATGGGTCAAGCGCCAGTTGCTGCACCAGCACCAGCTCCTGTAGTGTCTATCGCGACTATATCGCCATCTATATAATTTCTCCCGATGAGATGAATGATACAGCAATTAACCAAACTCAACTACCTAATAATAATCTAACTCAGTCTGACTACGATCGTGTCAATCATCTTGCTCATGATTATGCCAAAGGTTTGGGTTTACCTATTCACATTGATTTTGTCGATCAGGGCGACTGAGTAGCTCGAGTGGTAGACGATGTATGATCGAGATATCAGTCTGCTACCAAGCATATCACTATCAACCTACCCAAGCTTCAGCAGATCGTCTATGCTCAGACTCAGAAATTAGGTAATGCAAAGCTACCAACACTAGATCAAATCGTGCAGATTGCGCTGCATGAGGTATGACATCTGTATGAAAATGCACAACTGATGTATCGGTGATCTAAGATCAAATCTTCCAGTGATATTAATACTTTATTTGGTCACGAAATACCAACTTTTATATCTCAATGATTTGATACGATATCATGACCTGATTTGATTATCAAAAGAAAATATTTGGTTGATACTTGTGAGTCACAACCACCAAGCTATCATAGATTTGAAAATATGATCAGAGATATCTATGTCAACGATCGTAGTAGCTCAATGCAGCAAGGTATCTGGTCGCTGAGAGACGCTATGCGTAATAATTATACTGATCGAGCATTCCCATGAGATGATTGGACTCAGGCTGATGAAGATGGCGATACGATGCCATTGTTTTTGCAGTTTGGTCAGTGAATCTTGCGTAATGCGATGACACCAGATCAGCAAGTAATACTGGATTCTCGTGTGAGTAAATTGATCCAGAGATGGTCAGATGATACATATATCAAGTGGCAAGGTAGGTCGATGAGTGTGGTCAGTATGGCAAGTGATGTATCGGTACCATTTCCTGTGAGACTACCTTATATATTTTTCTTATTTGAGCAATATAGACAGCTATGGGAGGAAGGAAATAAGGATAAATCTCCCCCTCCAACTCCCTCTACTCATACGAATACCGAGGTCCATCCAGAGAGTGACGCAAATTGAGAACCAAGTTGAGAACCAAGTTGAGAACCAAGTTGAGATAATAATGATATCGAGAACCCCTCTCCTAGCGAAGCGGTTGGGAGAGGTCAGGGTGAGGGTTTAGATAATGAATGAACAGATAATGAATGAACAGATAATGAATCTCAAAGTAAATCCACCGATACGACCAATACTCAACAAGGCGAAGATGCTGGATCGAAAGAATGATGAGATGAGGCATGAGAGACTAGTTGAGAAGTCAAAAATCCATTTGCAAAGCGAGAAGATCGCACTGATGGTATGCCTCATCATCTGGATGATGCATTATGATCTGATGAAGTCGATAAACTTACCGAAGAAATCACCAAGCTTATCGAGGAGCAAGATATCGAATCTCACAAACCACAATCTCGCAAAGAAGCTGAAGATAGACTGAGAAATACATCATATCATGATCTGGAGTATGATGACCCACAAGAGTGGAATCGCAAAGTCGAACTCCTCGAACAACGATACAGTCAGATCATACCTGATATGACAAGCCAATATGGCCAGGTCTTGGATATGATTGAGCATGAGATATTTGAGCAGATCAAATCCAGGAGAATCTGGTCCACTCCATCCAACAAATGACCCAGAGATATGGAACGTGGCAATGGCCAACTGCACCCTGATGGGATGGCAAACCTGGCTAGAGATTATTCTCGCTGAGAAGACATTAGTGAGACTGAGGCATGGAGTATCGATGCAAGACAGGAACACCACGATCAAATCGTGACATGATTTAGACTGAGGCTGGTGCTGGATGGTAGTAGTAGTATGCAAGATGATGAAGATGAGTGAGAGTATAAGAACCGTGATCAAACTGCCAATGCTCTCCTCATCATGCAAGCGATCAAAAACATCTCATCCAAACTCATGAATGATATGCAGATTGATCCAAGTAAACAACTCAGTATCTGGACACAGGGTATGATATTTTCTGGGAATAAGGGCAACACAATATGGAAACCAATGTCTGATGACTGGACTGACGAAGATATCATCTTGGCACTCGAGAATCTGTGAACTGCTAGTGGTAGTACGCCTCTGCATCTCTCGCTCCAGCAATGTATCGCTGAAGACATCCAGCTAGATCAGACTACGAGAGACAAAATTACAAATCATGAACGAGTCGATATGGTGCTTGTGATGTCAGATGGCCAAACAGATGAGTCTACTACTGATCAATCTCTTATCACACAACTTAGGGAGCAAGGTACGATCGTGAGTGGTATCGGTATTACTCAGGACTGATCTCCGATCATACCACTATTCTGACTGACTGATGTGGGTCAGTGATGCGGTGTGGTCTGTGAGCAGACTCAAGATCTGTGAGTCCATATGCAACAAGCACTCCTAGCAGCGCTGCGTCGCTGTATCTAGATTTCAAAATTGACAAATCAAACATTTACGACTATAATAATCATATATTACTCACCCCTGATTGATGACTACACAACAAGACTATCTCTCACAACTTGATACAATCACCAAGTATACACAAGACAAGAATCTGGTGGATTTGCTCATCCGTGGGCTACAGAGACCATATCAATATATGAGACAGTCGCTGACAGATGCTGGGTATGGAGATATCATCGACCTAAAGCGCTATATCACTCATATAGATCATCGATCAAATACTCAAGATGAGGCAATAATTGCTCTCAAAGATAATTTTGCACAGTCGCAGTATAAGGATAAGAGCAAAGAAGAACTTGAGAACATACTCGAACAAACACAGCAAGACTATGACACGAAAAAGTCAGCAATCACCATAGATCCCAAGATCATGTATCAGATCGATCGTGTAGCGAGCAAGACCAAGGTCAGTAGCACTACGGTCCAAGCAGTATACACAAAAGAGTACAATAGTAGAATACCTGCACTCAAGCTCATCCAGCAGTGAGCACATGCTCTCGCTCATACGAGTAACTCCATCCAGCAAAGTCATCAAGCATTACAAGCGCAGCTCGACTCATGGTATCGAGATGATGATCATCCACTAGCTCAGCAGCTCTCACAGCGTCAAGCCAAGATCACTAAGATCCTGGGCAAGATGGATACTGACGGAGAGATATCGATCGCTCAGGTCGATCATATGATCCAGCTGTGTCGTGCTACGGCTCACTTGATCTACAATCATCACTATGCCACTGGATGATCTGCCAATGATATCGACGAACAAGACACGCAGCTTGTCAGCTATATCGATATGATGACAACGATATTGACCGGCTATCGTAGTCTGCAGGTGACGCCATATCAAGACACGATGATGGCAGATTATAGCACTCATCTCCTCAAGCTCCATCAGCAGATGCAGCAGGGTATTGTGGTGGATGGACTACCCAGTAGAGAGGCGATCGTGGATCAGATGCGTATACAACTCATAAATCGTAACAACATCGTCCTTACTGGTCCCTCTGGTACTGGTAAGACAGAGCTGGCCAAATATCTCCAGCGTGAGATGATGGATGATATGAAGCTGACTGGACAGTTGTCTGAGTCAGACTATGAGATGTTATATCATGATCTCCCGTATCTATCAGGTAATCCTGATGCCACCAAATCAGAACTACGAGGTAAGCGAGTATCTGCCAAGGATAGTCCTAGTCAACAAGATAAAAATAATGAAAATAGCTCGCTACTGACTGAAATCCATCAGATATTATCACAACTTAGTGCCAATCCTGAGATGGACGGGGCGTTACAAGAAAACATACGCAAGAAGTTATGATCGATGAGCGAACTTGATATCAACAAGAATAATACAAAGCTATTTGACTATAGCTATAGTAAGCTGGAGATGAGTATCAAATACGGGATACCAATCATTATCGATGAGTTTCTCAGATATCCTGAGTCGCTCCTGGCCTATCTCAAGTTCTTCTGGTCTCGTAAGCCATGAGAGCGTATGACGATGGCCAATGGTGAGGAGATCACGATCCGCACGGTCAACTTTATCGCGACGACCAATGAGGGCGAGCAGTATGGCCTGTATGCCAAGGATTTTATCAATAGAGAGTATGAGAGTATCAAGGTAGACTATATCGTGGATGAAGAGCTTAGCGACCTGACCAGAGCCAAAATGCTCTACAGTCCCGGATATGTGCCCTATGTCTGATCTGAGTTCTTCGCTAAGGAATGAGTAGTACATCGTGTGATCCAGGCGAGTAAAGACATCGCAGAACTCAAGTTCGGTACCACAGAGCAGTCATTCTACACTGGTAAGCTCAATAGTAATGGTACCTTCACCGAAAATACCAAAGGCAAGCTCCAGTCGGCCATCTTGGATACCAAGAGACTGCTCGCCTGTTATGATCTAACACCCAACGAGATCCTAACCTATCGTCCAGATGACGCTGTCGCTCGTAAGCTGTGCAAGTGGATCTGCTCTAGCTCATCACATAATAATGACAAATATCTCCTCATAGCTGTCCTCAGTAAACTATGACTGATCAACTCATCACATACTGCATACCTCCAGAGCATTGACAAGCAAGCGATGAGTATCACCGACACAGACTGAACCAGTATCATCACCAAAAATACGACTATCGTATCTGCTGCTGACAAGAAGAAACAGATCAGTAGCAGCACCTGACTCACTGATATTGCACAGCTGGCACAGATATCACTGTATGGGGTAGATGTCTCCAAGCTTCCACTCTCGTCAGATAACCCAATACTCCTACGCAAGCGCTGAGTCATCAACTCTCTCAAGGCAGTATATATGTGAAATCAAATCATCGCAGATATACTGGATGAGCTTGCAGTAGCAAAGGAGATTACTAATATGCAAGTCGAATCACTCATGGATAAGATCATCATGAGTAATGGAGATGAGTCAGTAGACATGATAGCGCAGATCAATAGTCTATCATCAATCTCGTGACTCAGTAAACTACGAGATGATCGTAGATGATATACATCATGGAAGCAAAGTATAGATGATCGTAGATCAACACTTCAGAGTTCTCTACCTGCGGATACTCCTCCTGTAATCCAACCACTTATCCCATCATGAGCTATATGATCTCTTCAGCCTCTCATCTCCTGATCAGAGCACAAGCGTATCCTCCAGTATCGCAACGACTTTGTGGCTCATATTAAACCACATACCGATAACACCAAAACTATCCCACAGCTTGTAGCTTTGGCCAAGAACATCGAGAAATCATGAGCGTTTCGCCTCACTACCCAAGCATGACTGTCTGTAGGTGAGTGGAATATATGAGGCAAGTCACGAGCGATTGCCAACGCATGATCGATCATGACCGCTACAGACAGATCTCAAGATTCTTCTCATATATGAGAGCATGAGTATCATGCTATACTAAGACCTCGTAAGAGTTACGAACCCACTTGGTGATCAGTAGCTGATACAGATACTACACAGCGACCTGATACGGTACGCACAAGAGTTCAACCATATATCGACCAAGATATGATCCCGATGCATCATACATGAGATGATCAGACTCACAATGAGTTTCATGATGTATGTGCTGCTATGATGTTAACATATAACGTCAGTGAAGATGATGCACTAGTAGTGATGATGTATCTGCAGTGATTATATTGACGGTATTGGGTATGATGAGATCGTGGTTACGTCTTTCTCCGCGATGGTGTCCGTTGATTCCGTTCGAGTGGCAATGATGATAGCCTCGCATCCTTGTTGTTTTCCGTGTCGCGCGATAGCGCGAAGGCCTCCCCCTCAGCACTCGCTGAGCAACAGCGTATGATCCAGTGGCGAAATACTAGTGTCACCAATATTCCACTAGAGTTTCTTGATGAAACCACTCAACAACCTATCGCGATGACTGACAATGATGCTGCAAGATCGGAGCTGGACCGTAGATGTACTGAGTTTGCATCAGTATATATGACACAAGTAGCTCCACCACATTGATTTACTGGTTTGGTTAATCAAATGGTGCATCCAGATCGAAACACTGGTATAGTAAGGAGCTCATATATTGGTCAGTATGATGATTTTATGTCAGTCAATGGTCTGACTGAGAGCTCATCACTATCACACAATCTATGAGATTATGCTGGACAGCGTAAACTCAATATCTACCTTAGATCTATCAGATGAGATGTGAATAAGCCAGACAGTCTATCTGATACAGTAAATAAAGCTTGAACTGTAGCACCAAACTACACCAAAGCATATCTCCAAGCAATCCATCAAGCTCAGCCATCCATTCGTCTTGAAACAGAAGATCAGCAGAAGCAATTTTTACAGTTTCTAGCTATACAACTACATCTTCCAACATCAAATGAGAAATTATTACTGATTGCGTGGCAGAGGATTTGTCATATAGTAGGATGATGTCGAAATTGAACATACCAAAATAATAGTCGTGGTTACGTCAATCTCGGCGGTGATCACCGTTGGTTCCATTCGGGTGGCGATGGTGATCGCCACGCGTCCTTGTTGTTTTCCCGAGATTGATAGCTCGTAGAGCTATGACTCGCAGGATGCGAGACAACTCCCCTTGGATATCCTGATCAAAAATCTATTGAAAATTGCAACTAACATCATTATATAGATATTGTGCATACAGTGATGTGTGCACTAGTCTGGGGAGGCTATCAATCTGCTTCACCTCTGGATAGCAATATTCAGGAGTATACGACATATACAAGAGCGATCTTGTTTATATCGACGATGATGCTTGGGGAGACCTGGGTATTCACGAATAAGTGTGAGGTGAATCGTGGTTACGTCAATCTCAACGATGATAACCGTTGATTCAATTCGAATGACAATGATGATAACAACGCATCCTTGTTGTTTTCCGAGACTTATAGCTCCAGACTATCATTTCTTATAGACGAAGAAATGATTTTTTTGTATATCATTTGGTGATGTAGATGGCACAGATACTAAGTTATGATGATCTATATGATGCATATAAGCGTGCTTCAAGATGAAAGACCAAAAAAAAGGAAGTACAGCAGTGGACAGAGCGCCTGGATACCAATATACAAAAACTCTATGATGATATTGTTATGTGAGTATATCAAATCTGACGTACGAGAAGATATATCGTCCAAGATCCTGTGGTGAGAGAGCTGGTGGTGATACCGTTTCGTGATCGTATTGTACAACATTTGATCTCATGTTATCTTACACCATTATTTGAACCACAGTGGATTTATGATAGCTATGCCAATAGAGTTGGTAAGTGAGTACTATTTGGTGTACGTAGAGTGGATCATATGATTCGTTCAGTATCTCATAACTACGCACATAAAGCACGAATACTCAAATGTGATATTCAATCTTGTTTTATGAGTATCGATAGGTCACTTGTATGGAGGTTGATCACGGCTCGTATCTTTGCATCATATGTTCCATGGTCCAAGTCTTTGATACTTATGTTAGTATCTCATTCATTATTTCATGATTATGTGAGTGATCGACAAGATTGTACTACACATATTCAGAGAACATCTCTTCCAAACAACAAAAGCATGATTTCATGCAGATTATGATGCTGATTGCCATTGTGAAATCTGACGAGCCACTTATTTGCTCAGATTGTCTTGCATGAGTTGGATATGTTTATCAAGCATAAACTACATATCAAATGATATGGCAGATATGTCGATGACTTTATATTGATTCATACTGATCATGACTATTTGAAGTGATGTATCACTTGTATTTATGATTTCTTTGGTTCTTCACTTGGTTTGAAGCTTCATCCTAGAAAGATCTATCTTCAGCCAGTGACCACTGGTATGTTGTTTTTGGGTATATATCTCAAGCCATGGCGTCGTTTGATAGGAAGAAGAGTTATCTGTAATATGGAACATAGATTGCTACAATATCATATAAATTCGAATTCTCATCAAATGCATAAGATTCAGCCAGTGGTAAACTCATATTTAGGTCTAGTCAAGCACCATGACAGCCTACATGTGAGGCGCAGATTCTGTCGATGACTTGCTAACCAGATACTCAGGAAGATAGACTTCTATCACCCATATCACAAGATTATTGCTAATCCTAAACCACTATCACGTAAGTATCAGGGCGAGTACTGGTTGTATGCTTTGATCTAGAGTATATCTCGGTATGGAACAAAATTTATGATTGTATCATCCTTGGTGATACTTTGTTTGAGAGTTAGATTGATGATATTGAGTTGTTTTGGGTGATATTTATTGATAAAGTTTTGCACTGACTTACCTGTTTCTGGTTTGACATAATTGATATATTTGACTTCAACTGGGATAATATCTCTGCCACGATCAACTATCAGATCAATCTCTCATCCATCTACTGTTCTCCAGAATTTGAGATATTCTCCAATGAGATCATATTTTTGTAATAGTATATTGTGGATAAAATTTTGAAATAATAATCATAGATTATCCTGTTCGTTGAGATGTCAAAATAGTCCCAGCATATAGTTTCTCATTCATATATCGTTAAAATAGATCATAGGAGATTTGAGTATTTCTTTTTGAAGATTGGTGTGATATGGCTGACATATTTTGATAAAATATGTATGAGTAGCATAATAGAGGTAATTTTTGATTGTTGACTCATTGATACCTACTTGTTTTGCAAGTTCGGAATATTTGATTGGCTGACCGATTTGTGTTGCAATTATCTTGAGTAATAGGCTGTATTTTTCTGGTTTATCAATATTGAGCAAATATGAAATATCTTTGAGGATATAACTTTTATATATTTCATCAATGATAAGTATCTTTTCTTTTGTTGTTTCAGCAAGTATAACTTGTGGGTATCCACCAAAATTGAGATATTCGTTGAGCAGTATTTTAAGTTGAGATTGCTGTACTTCGGCAAATAAAGGTATATTTGATTCATATTTATAGTGTGTTTTGAAATTAATAAACTCGAGGAAGCTCACAGGATTCATCTCAAACACTCTCTTCCTACCAGCAAGTGATTCGTGGATTTTTTCCTTAAGTTCAATACTACCAGAGCCACTAATGATAAATTTATGACCAAGATTCATATCATAAATTCATTTGAGAAATACTCAAGCATTTTCTTTTTTTTGAATTTCATCAATAAAGATATATCCATTATGAGAGCCAAATTCGAGAGATATCTTTTGGAGAAGCTTGATCTGAGATTCAAAAAACACCGCATCAGTTTCGATATCAAGATTGAGTCGTAGTACGCGAGCTCACTGAGACGACAAGGATTTACTCATTTCATTCATGATGGTAGTTTTGCCTACTTGTCTCGGTCACATGATCATGGTGATTTCACGATGATCGAGATGTTTGATTAATGAGTGATAGATTGTTCTTTTGATTTTTTTCATTTATTGATATATAATATAATACGATTATTCTAAGGATTGATTAGTAGAATAATCGTATTATATAGTAAATGAATACGAAAAGCAAGTAAAAATCATAGCATTAGGGAAACGCTGAATAACCATCAAAGTAGATCTTGATTACAAAAGTTACAATTAGCTATGAAAGTCAAATTTGTGGTTCAGGACAGCGTTTTCTCGAGGAAA
>JAYSSF010000093.1:0-4548 GCA_043720715.1 bacterium | reverse complement strand
CAAGTGGTACAGTTAACACAAGTCAAACCGGAACATATACTCTTGGATATACATACACTGATGTTGCAGGTAACACAGGTAACACTGTCACAAGAACTGTAACTGTTACAGATCAAACTGCTCCAGTCGTTACTCTCTCATGATCTGCATCACTAAGCATTGTTAAGTGAGGACTATATACTGAGTTGGGGGCAAGTTGGACAGATGCTATAGATGGTTCAGGGGATACATTCTCTGGTGTTTATTCTACGACATGATCATTTGCTCTTACATGAGTAGTAAATACTGCAGTTGTATGAACGTATACTATCTCATATAGAAAAGTAGATACATCTGGTAATGGCTCTACTGTCAATCGTACGATTATTATTACTGCTCCTGCAAGTGGTGGTGGATGAGGAGGATGAGGATCATCATGAAGATCTACTGATGATTGCCCAGGGAAAGATACATCAGGTAGTCGCTATGATGGTGAATGTTGAGACTCTGCTACATCATCTTCATGAAGTACTAGTGGTACAATTATTATCGTTGAAGATGAAGATACAAATGAAGATGAAGATACAAATGAAGACGAAGACACAGTTGAAGATGAAAATATTACTGCTTATGAATTTGCGTTTGACTATGGTATAACTACTATGACTACCATAGAGGGTGCTCAACTTGATGGACTATTAATTAGATCTCATTTTGCTAAGATGATTAGTAACTATGCGATTAATGTTATGGGTATGGAGCCGGATACCTCTAAATCATGTTTATTTGATGATCTTGCTGATCAAGACGCAGAGATGAAAGGTTATATCAAAACTGCATGCCAACTTGGATTGATGGGAATTAATACTACTAGCTTCAACCCAAATGGATTGGTAACAAGAGCTCAAACGGCGACAATTATATCAAGAATGTATGGATGGGCTGCTGATGGTGTTACATATTATATACCTCACCTTGCGGCTCTTAAGAGTCGTGGTATTATCAAGGTAGATACTCCATCATTAACAGAGATAAGATGATATATCTTTCTGATGCTTCAGAGAATTTCAGAGATGTAATTTGTTTTTATGAGATATAGAGAATCTGACTACTTCGGTAGTTGGGTTTTTTTGTTGAGGATTTCAGTAGATTCATATGGATTTCAGTAGATTATGATTGATAAATCTCTATAACCTTTAACCTATAACTTATAACCTATAATATTATGCTAATCTGAATCACCTGAACCATCTGAGCCGGCAAATGAGTTGTCGTTGATTATCTTGTATCTCGTGGGTATATCCACTATAGCGCAAGAACATACTTTACTCAGATTCTGGAGGAGCAGGGGATTGAAGTTACAAGATCAAATATGATTTTCCTTGCCAACTGACTCAGACAGCAGCATGGTGGAACATATATTATCTGACAACTGATCGAGCAAGCACAGACTACATGAGGCGATGCTGTTGTCGAGTCGATCAGAGCAGTCAGAGAAGTTGAAATCCTCAAACAATATGGATGAATTCTCATTGGGATAACAGCAGATCAGCAGCTTAGATATGATAGAGTTGTAGAGCGTGGGACAAGTCTGGATAAGATAAGTTTTGAACAATTTGTTTTTGATGAGCAAGTAGAATGAACTTCACCAGACCCAAGTGATTCTAATATCTTTGCATGTTTACCTTTGTGTGACAAGGTCTTTGAGAATGAGAGAACTCTGCAAGAACTTTATACTCAGCTTGATGATTATTTTGCAAGCTTGAATTTGACGGCATAATATCTATACTTGCTGTTATTATTCTTATTTTTCTTATTTTTTTTGTTCATGAACACAAAACTCACACCAGGTAAACAATCAAACTATATTGTGACGATTACATTTGAGCAGTCAGACTTAGATGGTTTTCACGCAAAAGCACTTACCACTATTCAGAAAGATTTTGATTATAAGGGATTCCGCAAGGGTCATGTGCCGCTCGAAATTGTTAAACAGCAGACTAAGCCAGAATATGTTTCAATGGTATCATTTGAAGAAGGTATCAATGAAGCTCTCCAACAAGTCGTCAAAGAACATGAAGATAAACAATGGATTGGTCAGCCATATGATCTTGAGCCAAGTGAAGATGGTCTTACAATCACACTCAAGCTCGATGTGTATCCAGTCGTAGAAACCAAGAACCAAAATTATACCAAGGTAGTGATGAATAAAATTAATTCTGACCTCACTGATGCTGAGCTTGATGATGCTATGGTAAACCTACGTAAGCAGTTTGCTACCTATGATAATGTGGATACTGTAGCGATCGATACAACCAACCGTATGCGTATGACATTCGTCGACAAAGCAGGTGAAGAACTTGATAAGGGTAGTTTGTTCGTCAATGAAGAAGATTTCAAAGAGCATACAATATTCCAAGACCTATTTATCGGCAAGAAGGTAGGAGAGACTGTCGATTTGGCTTATGATCATGATAAGCTTCCACATGTTGTTCATTATCACAAAGACGATAAGAAACCTGCGAAGGTTGTATTCGAAGTAATCAATGTGCAAACAATTAACTTACCGGAACTCGATGAAGATACGATTGCAAAGCTCTTTGGTACGACTGAAGTCAAGACAGCTGAAGATGTGAGAGTCAAGGTAGCAGAAATTATGGCAGAATCTAAAGTAGAAAATGAACTCACCAAAGTAACTGATGAATATGTAACTGCTGCACAAGGATCATTTGAAGTTGCTGTACCACAGACAATGATCAACGAAGAAGTCAAACATCGTATGGAATCTCTCAAGAAGCAGTTTGGCGGAGAAGACAACTATAAGAAGTTTATCGAAGCAAAGGGGCAAGATGAGCTTACAAAGATGGTAGAGTCTATCACTGCTGCTGCTACTGAATCTCTTACGAAGTTCTTCGTATTCCGTGCAATCCTCGACTCACTGGATATCAAGGATGTAAACTGGGAAGCAAAGATGGATGCAGAAAAGAAGTTGTATGAGAAGCTTGTGAAGTAGTATCTCCTCTTCTTTTGGACCTCGGTGCTCGAATGAGTAGAGGTTAGGGTGGGGGCAAAATTATCCAGAAAGATCAGAAAAATGACCAGAAAGATCAGATAGAGTATTAATTTTATGTAGTCCCGACTGAGTCGGGATTTTTTCTTCTCAGAGTTTTATTAATCCTGTTTCCGAGACTCTTCATTCCGTTTCTTCGAGCACTCGTCATTGCGAGGAGGCACGACGAAGCAATCCAGTAAGCCAAGAATTCAGAAATAAAAAAAACCGCCATAAATACTTCAGCGGGTTTTAAAAAACATTTCATTTCAATTTTATCCATCGTATCCACCTCCACCTATTCTTTTGATAACTGGTTCAGTTTCAGTTTCAGGAATTTTAGAAGGAGGATTTAGCTCCTCTTGATGGCTTTTAGTATATTCTAATTCGGAGCTTCCATCTTGCCATCTATAGCCATTTTTAGAAAATTTTACTCTCCAATAACGAATAATTAGAAGAGACACCTCCATTGTGATGATGGGATAGATAAATAATCGCCAGTTAGAATAGAATAGATAACTGAAACACACTATTATTGCCCATAAAATTAAACATAATAACAATCTACCTATTGCATTTGCAGTACTCCAATGTCTAAATAGAATCCATTTTATAGATGAATTTCTATGAGCAACATCTGATTGCTTTCGTTCACCTTGATTTGTAGAGGACATCAATAGAGCTATTAATACCCCAAGACCTACAAAGATGCTAATCCAAAAATAATTGATATAGTCTTTTTGCAGGACTTCTTTTTCATCAATAGCAATAATATTTAGTCTTGAGATATATAGCATTTGATGTTTGACTGTTCGATCTTCAAATACCCAAGGAGTAGTAAATGATTTTAATTGCGGACAAAACCACTCATCCCACCCGGCTTTATCTTGGATTACTCCAGGATGATTAATTGCTTCTACGAGATGCTCCTTTGTGAAGCTAGTAGATTTACCTTGACTATCTTCGAATACTAACCTTCCATCTCTTATGCCGCCAATTTCAGTTGGTATACCCATCCCAGAAGCAATCACTTTAACACCACCAGGGCATATAGTTGCTGCATCCAAGATGTCATATTGACCATCTTGATATTGTATCACCGTCACATGGTTGTTTTGAGCTTGTGCTATAGATACTCCCACCCATAGCATTAATAATAATTTTTTCATTTTTTAAACATTTTTTTGAATTCCTACCATCTACAAGCCGCCTCGGATTTTTACTTTTTTATATTTTTTTGATTGAAATGAAATGTTAATGATGAACTCAGAGATCAAGATACTTGACATGAGTGACAAAATAATATTAAGTATGTAAGAGAGAGAGAGAGAGAGTCAAGACATTTTTCACCCTCGCGGGTATTCCCCTTCTCAGGGATTCACTGTTGTTCCGCTGTTGCTCAGGATTTTCGTCATTATTTTTTCTTTAAGGAAACACTGCAAAACCTACCTCTAAAATAACACTAAAATAATCAATTTTCACTAGCAAAAAAGCTAAGAAACAGTACTATATGACTAGTA
>JAYSSF010000092.1:0-2067 GCA_043720715.1 bacterium | reverse complement strand
CTATGAAATACTATATCTAGTATACATAACTTACTACTAAAATATAGAAGAAAATACCTAAATCCTTACGGATTTAGGTATTTTTGGGACAGGCTCCATTGCCGATTTTTTTGTATAATATTTTTATAGTAATCAATCTTTCAATATCATAGGTTTGACTCCTATCATACTTAGAAATTTGATTAACTCTTGATAGGAGAGGATAAGCGTCATGGTATTATCATTTGGATGTCGACCCAGTGACGGCTGATCAATAATTGCTGGATCAAGATAAAGTTTGGTGTTGGTTTGATACATCATACCAAAAACACTGACGCTGCCTGGGGTAGTATACAGCTGCTGCATCATATCTTCAGATGATCAAAATGAGAGATCCTTGAGATCATAAGCACGACCAAAATCCTTGATCTTGAGTCTACTATGAGCACCGATACAAACAAGATGATGTCCACCCTCGCGGGGATTCGCTGTTGCTCAGACTTTATTTGTTAAAAATAAATTTTTGGTGTGAAATGCTGGGATCTGACTCTCGATTTTGCTAGCTTCTTCTACCGTGAAAACTGCCTCATGGGTGTATGACTTATAGATGATTCATAGACTGTCGAGAGTGTGGATTATATCGTTCATAATTTTTAACGTTAAGAGGTTAAGAGACTAGGTAGTAATTTTATAGTAATATCAATTATCGGACTATAAATAAAAAATAATCACATACTAATAATGACCCCCAATAGTGAACCAGCGAGCACATCAATTGGGTAGTGTTGCTTTAGTTTGATACGAGATACTCCTATAAGTAGAGCACATCAAACAAATATTAGAAAAAGAGTAATACTAAAACTATCTTGAACTTTATTATGGGTCGTTCGGCTAATATAACCCACGATCGAGCAGATTACTCAGTTGCTTGTATGAATACTTGGCATTGATCCTGCATTAATTCTCCTCCATAGAGTACTCGTATTTCGTGGAATAGGCCTCGGTTTATAATATAAATACTTGATTACAGTTCCTATACTATAACTACAGAATACCCCTCACCATCATAATATTAATAGAAAAGACCATGATCATGATCATGTCATATCAATTAGTGATTTTCGGTTGATGGTGGAGGGTAAAGTAGCTAGCGCTAGTAATATAATGACTCACGGCAATCATCCAAACCAAGTTATAATTTTCCAAAAGCGTTGTCCTGTTGATGACATAAATTTTACGTTGTGTGTTAAAATGATTGTTTTTTCTATATAACTTGATTATAATAGAATTATGAATCCAGAAATCCAGTCATTTATTGAAGCCGGGGGAGAGCAGACGCAGGGTAAGGAAGTCTCTGCAGAGGATCTTGTGCGTGTCCAAGAATCGGAGGGTAAAGCCAGACAAATCGCAGGCCAAATCGCAGCGAGTCAACAACAGTGAGGTCAGCTTGCCAAATTTCTCATCAAGATTTTACAAGAATTATATGACGAAAAGCGGTTTTGGGATCATTTGGGCTTGTTTACGATTTCGGGGCAGGAAGCATTCAACCAGACCTTCCTCCATGAGGAGTTAATTGCTATGGTGTTGCCATTTTTTGCGCCATGGGGAGATGAGTTTGAGATGCAGAAGTTTTTCCCAATCGATTATCATTTTACTCGTACATTGGCTAATCTGACTGGATATTATGTTGCACTCACAGGTCATTATGATCGTATTGGTCTCATGGATCGCGAGAAAATGAGGAAGTTTCTCCTTGTGATGCTGGAGCATTATGGAGTGATCAAGATGGCTGAGATTGAGAATAAGGCAGCTGTTTTGGGGGAGTTGAGATAATATTGACTTTGTATATAAAATATTTAGTATAAATTCATATTTACCATATGAGTTTTTTTGTAATGCTATTCTCTGAATTAGGACCAGATCCTCGTGAGATTAAATCCATAGGAGTTGAAATTCAACCTAAAGATTGAAAGATTTATTTTCAGCAGATTTTAAGGAAACGATGATTAACCCATAGTACCCACCCTATTCTAAATATCAACCATATTTTCAGTCTATTTCACTAGTTTGAATCTCCAGTTAGGAGAC
>JAYSSF010000091.1:0-4590 GCA_043720715.1 bacterium | reverse complement strand
TATCTGCACTTCTTTGGGATTGAGCTCAAGGAGATGATAGATCATGTTCTTTTCCGATACAATATTGCTCATGATTATAGGTGAATAGTACTTGAGTTGCTATAATCATGATGCACTATCTTTGCAATAGGAAGTAGTTTTAATAACTAATGTTAGGAATATGGGCGTTTTATTTTTTAAATAAAAAAAAGGACTGACGAAAATACGCCAGCCTTTAAAACTCCCTATAAACTGTTTTTGAGATTCGTAAAACGAATCTCTCGTACTCCGTGCAGGAATCGAACCTGCGTTTCGCCACCCGCTAAGGCAAGCGTGTACTAACCCTTATACGAACGAAGCAGTTATTGAAATGATGTTTGGAATTTGTGATGTTCTTTACGGAGAACATCACAAGACTACCACTTTAATAGAAAGTATATAATGATATTATATATAAAGTCAAGTAAAAAGTAAAAGAATTTTTTAGTGCGATGAAAATATTGTATCGAATAGGGATTTCAGTATATTACTCATAGCATCGTCATTGCACTGGCTACGCCAGCATAAACGAGGAATGAAATAACCGATTGAATAGTTTTTTTAGTTCTCTGTGTACTAGATTGTACTAAAGTACTTCCTTCGGTCGCCGCGTCGTCGTGCCTCCTCCTCGCAATGACGAAACACATATAAAAAAGCCTATGCTCTTTGACTTATAACCTATAACCTAATTTATGACCTACTTTGATCTCATCTGAAACCCACAATATCCCAAGAAGGCTCTCATCTTCAAACTCATCGAATTCTATACTGGCAAAACTAAAGATCAAATCCATCTTGAGTACAATGATCCCATGGACAGTGATGCAGAGCAAAAAGTCATCGATGGATATCGTCGTTACGTCGATGGAGGAGAGCCACTCGAATACATTACTGACAATGTGTCATTTTTGGGTAATCATTTTCATATTGATGGGAGAGCGTTGATCCCAAGACCTGAGACAGAATATATGATACAGTCGGTCATAGACCGAACTCATAGTTCAAAACTCATAGTTGATAGTAGGGAAAGTCAATTATCCACTATAAACTCTCAGCTTTCAGTTCTGATAGATGTAGGTACATGATGTGGAGTTCTTGGGTTAAGCTCACTACTCCTTGCTCCCCAAGCATGGTCACATGCTTATTTGACAGATTACGAACCACAAATCATCGAACTTACTCGCAAGAATCTCAGCAGACATCAAAGCGAAATTACAAATCGTGGATCACAAAGTACAATCGAGCTCATCACCGCAAGCATGCTTGACTGGGTCAACTCAGAACATGTCCCCCCTCACGGGGATTCCTCGTTAGTCAGACTACGAAATTCTCATGATAATATTGTCATTGTTGCAAATCTACCTTATATTCCTGAGACTACCTTTGATCAGAATGTGGATGAATCAGCCAAGAAATGGGAACCTCGTGAGGCGTTTGTATGAGGGGATGACTGACTAGACCGGTATCGTATCATGTTTGGACAGTTGTTTGATCTTCAGTCGAGTGGACTCACCACACCAGTGACGATGTTCTTGGAGATGATGACACGACAGATGGAGATCCTTGAGCGTGAGTTTGGAGAGCGTATTCAGTTTAGTGTGACCAAGACATTTCATTTTAATATTATTATTGTGCAAGGGATCATCAAATAAATTATTTATAATCATTTATAATTATCCTCATGAAAACTCTCATCCTCGTGCGCCACGCACAAGCAGTAGATAGATCTCCTGTGATCTCGGATCATGATCGTCCACTCACTTCCAAGTGAATCAAGCAAAGCAAAAAGCTTCCCAAATTACTCCGCAAGCTTGATATTGAGCCAGATCATGTAATCTCAAGTACCGCCAACCGCTGTCACGACACAGCCAAGCAACTGTGTAAGAAATTTAATCTCAAGCTCCACACTGATGAGAATCTATTCTTTAAAGGGGTTGATCCATATCTTGCCGATATTGCAGGTACGACAGACAATGTCCAATCTCTTGTGGTTGTGTGACACAACGACGATCTCACTGATCTTGTCTCTCTGCTTCTTCGTTGCAACTTCCCACCAGTAGCCAAATGATCTGCAACAGTCATCGAGTTTGATATTGAGAGCTGGACTGAGGTGAAGAAAGCAGCTGGGGAGTTGAAATGTTATTTAACTGTGTAAATTTAATAATGAGAAAGCCAGCGATCATCGATGTATGATTTCAAATTGATGAACCTAAATTGTGGGCAATTGATCTTCCGGTAGAGGAAATATCGGTCGAAGAATTATTTGTTAATTTTGATATACCCTACCTTGAGTCAATTTGAACGGATGATTGGAATATGACACCGAGAATGCTTATTGCAAATTTTGATAAAGAAATACCTCATGCAAATTGTGTAAATAGTGCAGATGATTCATATCCTATTGAGATCTATAATCATCATTGATATTGGATTATTCTTGATGGAGTACATAGGTATACGAAAATTCTAATGCTTGGTTTATCTACAATCAAAGTGAGAAGAGTTTCAAAAGAAATTGCAGAATCGGTCAGAAGAATATAGTACAAATGGATTGCCGCGTTGCTTCGTGCCTCGCTCCTCGCAATGACGAGCGCTTAATAAAAAAACCTAGCCTTTTAATTTTTCTAGCTTTCTAGCTTTATTGTCATGAAATATCTCCTCTCCACTCCCTACAACTGTGCACAAGCTGCCAAGACCGAACTCAAGCGCCTTGGTTATCCACTCTCTCGCGTGATCACACCGACAACACTTGAATTTGAGTGAGATGAAGCCGCAATCGCTCGTGTCAATATCTGGAGTAGGGTAGCAAATAAGCTGTATCTGACTGTATGAGAGTCTCGTGCAATCACTCGAGATCATCTGTATGAGTGATTATTGTGAGCTCGTCGAGAACATTGGCTGAGTCCTGGACAGTGAGTCATTGTCACTGCAAGCTCGAAGAACAGTCAACTCACATCCACACCAACCATCCAATCAGTCAGTCAGAAGGCTATTTTCGATAAATTATTAAATATAAATGAGAGCAACAGCGGAACAAAAGTGAATCCCTGAGAAGGGGAATCCCCGAGAGGGTATAAAATCTGAAACAAAGAACAACTCGATATCAATGAAGATATCGCACCACTAGAAATTGTGATCTCAATTGACCGTGATGAGGTAACGATCTTGCTCAACTCAACCGGATATAGCATGCATCGTAGATGATATCGCCTCGAAGCCGGAGCGGCACCAATCAAGGAGAATCTCGCAGCAGCCATCATCTTGGATAGTGGATGGAAATTTGATACGCCACTATACGATATCTGCTGTGGTAGCGGTACAATTGCGATCGAAGCTGCGATGATCGCCAAGAATATTGCACCTGGACTACATCGTGATTTTGCATTTCAGTCATGGGGATGGTATGACCAGAACCTCTACGCTCAAGAGATGAAAGCTGCCTACGAAGCACAGAGATGGGACAAGCAACACACCATCATCGCTAGCGATATTGACCCCGATATGATACAAATTGCTCAGTCTAATGCTGAACGTGCTGGTCTGACTGATGTGATTGTCTGGACTACCAAGCCATGTCAGGACTACCTGGATCAAGCGATGAGTGGGACTCTCGTATCCAATCCTCCATACGGAGACAGACTCAAGCCTCATGATCTTAATCAGATCTATACGACATTTACCAGACTGTATCAAGAGCAAGACCTCAACTGAGGCATCATCACCAACTTTGATCGACACCCACACTCCAAGCGAAGTCAGACTCCATACTATAACGGATCAGAAGAGGTTACGTGGTGGAAGAAGAAGATTATATAAAATAAATATTTTTTTGTTTTTAGTTAGTGTGTTTCTTTCTTTTCAAATTAAAAGAAATCCCATAGGATTTCCTACGGGATTGATTAGTTTATGTAATTCATCAATCCCACGGAAAGCCGATAGTCTGGTTCATTTCAAGTACCAAGTTATTGTAGCTATCAATATAAGAGCTATAGCAAAGATTGAAAAAAAGATAATTAACTTTTTATCATTTTTTTTCATATGATTGCTTATATCTTTTTGATATTCAGGAGGTAGAGAGTTCATTTTCTCTATTAAATCGCTTGTACACATCTTCTTTGTAATTTAATATTTGATTGCCTACTTTTTACAGAGTGTTCGGCTTGTCTCTTTTGATTGTTTTTTCAATTTCTGTTGCTGTATCGTAGTGGTGAGCAACTCCACACATTAATAAAACTACAGCGATGAATACGATAATTCCAAAAGGAGTTTTTTCTATTAAGTAGGGTTTTATGAATACAAGTACCCCATTCTCCAATAATTACTAACGGGATACAAAAGAGACATATCGTCCCCAATATATTAAAGCAGTTAGCGCGCCTTTCGATTGCTTGAATTATTTGATACGTTTTTTTGTTTAATTTGAAATTATTTTAATGAAGTATAAAAATACTTCGATTTGATACTTGAAATGTTAGAAAAGTTATCATATTAATTGCACCACTATATAAAGAAAGTATAATTACTGCCTTTATTTAGTATCAATCTTCTACACATGGCTACAAGACTACTTAG
>JAYSSF010000090.1:0-76197 GCA_043720715.1 bacterium | reverse complement strand
AGTCATATAGTACTGTTTCTTAGCTTTTTTGCTAGTGAAAATTGATTATTTTAGTGTTATTTTAGAGGTAGGTTTTGCAGTGTTTCCTTAAAGAAATTTATCAAGAATTTTCTGGAGATATCAAAATCATAACTCGTTACTTCCCCCTACCTGGACATACTAATTCATCAACTGCAGCTTATACAGCACAAGCTGCGTGACAACAGGGTAAGTTCTGGGAAATGCATGATCTCCTCTTTGAAACACAAGGTCAACGATGACATAAATCAGCAGCAAATCAGCAACAATTTATAACATATGCCGAACAGCTATGACTCGACACTGAACAATTCAATAAAGACGTCGTATCGTCATCCGTACAAAAAAGAGTAACAAGAGATAAACAAGAATGAGAAAAACTATGAATTAGGTGAACTCCGGCATTTTTTATTAATGGACAAAGAATTGATAATCCTAAAAGCATTGAAGATTTTAAAACACTAATCAAAGCTGAGATTCTCAAAAATCCCAAAAAGCCTAAATGAGAGAAGGTTCACGAACATGCGGACTTTAAACTATTTATTGATAATATAGAAGGCTCTAGTCTCAGTGGAGATAAATACCAGTCTACTACAGGAGAAGAACATAGTAGATCTCAACACTTACATGACAATAATGGATGAAATATCCACAAACATCTTACAAGAGAAACTATCACTGATTTTCTCCAGTCACTAGACATCAAACTCACCAATAACTGTCTTACGCTTGATAATGGTCAGACTTATTGCAATAGTAATGCTAAGACTCTAAAATTCTTTGTCAATGGTACACTCATGACAGACTTTATGACATATGAGTTTAGCGATCTGGATCGTATCCTGATATCATATGGAGCGGAAACTGATGAGCAGATCAAGTTGCAACTGGATGCAGTAACTGACCTATCATGTATGTATTCTGATAAATGTCCTGAGAGAGGTAAACCACCTACTGAAACTTGTGTTGTGGGGCTATGAGGAGAGTGCTAAAATCTACAATTTATCTTTAAAAACTATAATATTAATGACTTATAGCAAACAACATCTGATCTCTTTGATGGAATATATCTGAATCTGACTGATATGATGATCGATCACCCATGGTTTCTTCTCTGAAATGAGGAGTTTGATCACCGCCATCATTGGGATATTATTATTTATCACTGCGGAATACCTCAAATGATGACGTAAAGATTATCTCAAACTCATCATCGGAAGTCTGGTATTTTCGATTGCTATTGGTATGGTATCAGGATGATTTCAACATTTCTTGGATAGTCCGATCAGAAGCCTATGGGTGATACCAGTTGGATGGTTTGTGTCCACCTTGATCTTCCCTTACAAAGAATGACTCAAATCGTATCACTTCGCTAAATCACTTACGATCTGATGAATAATCAGTATATGATTGTTGTGAATACTCTATGCTCTGACTCAAATCTTGCCTGAGAGTGCCTTTGGTGTGACATGATGACATCATGGAGAGCAAGTAAATGAAACTACAATACAATCATCATGATCTATCACAAACCTACCAGCTACTACTGAAGTCACCATCACACAACCTAAGCACGAAGACGATCCAAATCATCACTAGCATAGTTGATTATTTTGCTATTGCATTAACTAAATTTAAGCATACCCTCATATAGTCCTGTGGTAAGACTGCAATCTTTTAGTTTCTAATAACACTTCTTATGACGAACTCAAATTGTGATACATGCTGTACTAATTGTATCGCGGCATGCGAAAAATGCATCATCCAATGCGAAAAGGATGACAATACCGAATGTGCAAAACTGTGTGCTGACTGTATCGCTGCGTGTAAATTATGTGTCAGCTTAAGCCCAAGCTGATGAGAGTCTTATAAAGATGCTTGTAGAGCTTGTTGCAAGGTATGCGAACAGTGCGCTGCGTCTTGTAGAGCATGAGGTTATGCTGACTGTGCTAAAGCTTGTGAAGAATGTAAAATGGCTACGAATGAGCGCTCCTCGATGTAAATAGATAGATTAGATCAAAACAAAGAAATAGAATAATTGCCACAGGATTGTTTTTTGCTCTATCATTGTATTTCTCATTGCAATCTGGTTACAAATTGTGATAATCCATTATATTTTAATACTGGCATATCAAAACATTATTTATTATTTATTATAACTATATTATGAACAAACTAACAACTCTCGGTCTTGTCGTATTGAGCGCAATTGTACTTGCTGGATGCTCACTAAGCAAAAAACCTATCGAAACAAACCCATGATCGACGTCTCTCCCAGCTGCAGATGAAAATATGATCCACGGATGTCTTATGTGAGGATGAACAAACTGTGATGTAATCATGAACCCGGTCAACAAAGCAACCTATGGTGCAATGATCCAGAAAGTCTGTGATATGATGCCGATGGCTGCATGTAAAACCTACTTCGGTACACAATGATGAATGATGGACAAAGATGGTATGAAGATGTGAGGACACACAATGAATCACGCAGACATGGTCAAGTCAGAGTTTGACTTTATCTACCTGATGATCCCACATCATCAAGAAGCTGTCGACACGAGCGCGGCATTACTCAAAACTACTACCTCGCCTGACCTTATCGCTCTTGCTAGTGGCATCGTCGCAGGACAAGCTGCTGAGATCGAAACCATGAAATGATGGCTTGATCAATGGTATTCTGGCATGAAATATGAAGGTATGTGATATATGCCTATGATGAAATCCACTACTGGACTAACTCCTGAACAGATCGACAAACAGTGGACAGAAGATATGATCGTACATCATCAATGAGCAGTCGATATGGCCAACAAATTGATCACAATCATGAATGAAAAAGATCAGTTTATCAAGACTAGCCTTGCAGGTAAAGAATTTAGAGATGATCTGAGGATGTTTGCCGATCTCGTGATCAGAGCACAGACCAAAGAAATCAATCAGATGAAACAGATGCTTGCAACAAAATAAATCAAGCCCTTGAATTGTCGCAGAGATTACATACAAAGAAGATAGATTTAATTTCTATCTTTTTTTCTTATGAAAGAATCACAAAACCAGCCAATTATAACTCCTAAAACGAGTCATCATACATTTAGAAATATCATGCTTCTCATACTCTTTGCTCTTGCAATCTGGAGTTGGTTCCACTATCTCCCACAACATGCGATGAATACTCTCACCAATCTCAATGATCGCGCATGAGCTCAAATCAACGAGTGGATGGGCATCGAAACAATACCTGATACTGACTATAGTCTTCTCCTACCACCCCAAGTGGTAGCACCTACTATCGTGAGTGGGTCTACTATGAGCGGTGAGACAAACACAGGAATCAGTCAGACTGGCTCAATCATCAATGCAGGACGAACAGCTCAAACTGAAACTGGAAACACTCAAACTGGAAACAATCAAACTGAACCAAGTGTACGAGACGAAATTGATACTACAACATCAAAAAATGATCTTATCGCCGCAGATACTGGCTCCACCCAAAACCTCCCAAGCACTACTTTGAGCTCTGTCATGAGTATTAGTATAGGTTGACAGACAATTACGCTTGATGGTACTCCTGATGAAGATATCGTCATCAATGGTAATGGCTATACTGTGACAATACAGAAGAATTAATTTTTTATATATACATCTCATCAAATGAAAAAAACTAGCATTATAGGAATAACTATCTTGCTAGTTTTTTTGGTATTGGGATGATCACAAGGTCACGCCTATAATCCTGCTACCGACGTGAGCTCGTGAGCTCAAGTAGACAAAACAATCAAACACCCATATTATCGTGAATCCAAGTGATCTTATGATCTGTATATGAGCAGTGGTGTATACTTGTTCGTACTCAAATCTGGTATCCAGCCTATCTGGAACGCAAGTGGCACCAATGCAAGAAAACTTCAGTCTGACCATAAGTTTGATCTCGTGACCAATGGGTGATATTTTACCTATCATGGTCCGACCAATAGCTTCCAGCCTGCAGGTAGAATCGTAAATGGGATTAGAGTTATCAGATCTATGGTCAAAGAGTTCTTTAGTAAATGACTTGATAAAAATCTCGCAGTCACACTCATCTATCGTCATAAATCTAATACAGTAGAGCTCTCTCACAATGATCTCGTCGTACCTACCACGGGTATCTGGGCTCGATACACCGGTCCGCAGATCATCCAGTCCGGTCAGACTCTCACATGAATCAATGCCAACATATCACACTGGCAACGCAAGGCAACAAGAACATTTATGATTGTAGACAAAGACGGTAATCCACATCTGTGAGCTACGATCCAGTGATATACACTTCCCGCCCTCGCAGCCAAGATCCAAGAGATGAAAGTATTTTATGGGCAATATCATGTCATTAATCTCGATGGATGAAGTTCTACATCACTAGCTGCTGGGACGAGATATTGGAATAGTAGAGCGAGACTGCCATGGTTTTTTGGGGTGAAGTAGTAGGTATCAACATCATAGTTTCTACTTGAATATTGAGGTGATAATGATAAGCTACAATGTATCATTTTTTATGGTTTAATCAAAAAATCATGGCTAACATCAAATCTGCTCAGTCGATCGAACCAAATATTGCAAACCTCGCCAATGGCTGGCTTGAAAAATATAATCTTCCATTTAAACTGGAACAAGAATCTGTTAATGCTGAAATAGATAAAGCACTGTCAGATTATTATTCAAAAAATGGTGGAGTTGGTGGAAATCGTGTTGATGCTAAGATTCTGTTGCAAGATAAAAATCTTGATCGATTTCCTATATTGATCGAGTACAAAGGATACAAAGATAAACTTGTTAAACTTGATAGTGATGGACAAGTAGAAAACAAAACTAATAAAAATGAGCCAAATCTCACAAACATCAATGGATACGCTGTCAATGGTGCAGTACACTATGCAAACGCATTGCTCCATCATACCAATTATACTGACGTCATCGCTATCGGTATGACAGGATATAAGGACGAAATGGGCACCATTCAACATCAGATTGGCGTCTATTATATTTCAAAAAGTAATTTTGGAGTTGGGCAAAAGGTCGGAGAATTTTCTGATTTCTCATTTTTGGCGCCTCAAAATTTTGATGCATTTATTGATACAGTAAAAACTCTGAGTCTATCACAAGAAGAACTTGAAAAAATCAAAGAACAAAAAGAGAGAGAAATCGATGAAAGCCTCAAACAACTCAATCAACATATTTATGACGAAGAAACAGGACTCGATGTCAATGATAGAGTCTATTTGGTTTCTGCGTCGATCATTGCAACATTGGGTGTTGATGGCAAAGTATCTCCATTGGATAAATCTGATCTCAAATCATCGAGCGAAGAATGAAATAGAGATGGTGATATTGTGATGAGAAAAATAGAAGCATTTTTGAATGCAAAAAATCTCCCCAAAGATAAAAAAAACTTAATCATGAGAACTCTATCAAACACCTTACTCGCAGAAAATATCAACAAAGTATACAATGGTGAAAGTCAGCTCAAAAGAGTGTTTTATAAAATCATTGACGACCTCGGGATTTACTACAAAATTGGTCTGACGACTGATTTTACTGGGAAGTTATTTAATCAAATGTATGGCTGGATACCCATGCCAGATGATAAAAAAAACGATGTCGTCTTGACTCCGCCGTCTATCTCGATGCTTCTGGTTAAGCTTGCAAGAGTGACCAAAGATAGTTTTGTGTGGGATTTTGCGACTGGATCGGCTGGATTACTGGTAGCTGCGATGAATGAAATGCTGATTGACGCGAAAAATACCAGCACCTCACCACAAGAGCTTATGCAAAAAGAAATCAAAATCAAAGCAGAACAACTCCTTGGGCTGGAATTGCTTCCTAGTGTCTACATGCTCGCGATCCTCAACATGATCTTGATGGGAGATGGAAGCTCAAATATCATCAATCAAGACTCACTCCAGTTTGATGGAAAATATGGCTTTGGAAAAACTAATGAACAATTCCCCGCTGATGCGTTTATCCTCAATCCCCCATATTCAGCAAGTGGAAATGGTATGGTGTTTGTAGAAAAAGCACTATCTATGATGCACAAGTGATATGCGGCGATTATTATCCAAAACTCCGCATGAAGTGGTAAAGCCAAAGACTACAACAAACGTATCTTACAAAAACATACACTGGTCGCAAGCATCAAAATGCCAATTCATATATTTATCGGTAAGGCAAGCGTACAGACCAATGTCTACGTATTCAAAGTAGGTGAACCACATCATCGTGACGAGATGGTCAAGTTTATCGATTTCTCTGATGATGGATACGCAAGATCAAATCGTAAAAAAGCAAAAGCAGAAAAAAATCTCGTAGACAAATGAGACGCCAAAGCAAGATATGAAGAAGTGGTCAATCTCGTGAGATTTGGTAAAAGTAAACTCAACATCTTCAGCGAGCGTGAATATTACGAAAACACTATTGACCCGACCAACGGAGCAGATCGAAATCAGTCCGCACCTATTGATACCAAACCAACCCTTGATGATTTCCGCAAGACGGTGAGCGAGTATCTGGCGTGGGAAGTTAGTAGTTTACTCAAAAATAACACATCTGACCGCTTGGGAAAATAGTATCCCCACTTCATGACAGACTAGACCAAGTGGAGTGGGGTGAGTATAGGTTTGATAATGAAAGTTTGTTTTCACTTTGTCCAGTAAAGAATAAATTGTCAAAGTCCGACTTAGATGATAATGGCAAAGTTCCAGTTTATTCTTCTGAATCCACCAATAACTGAATAATTGGATATACACAAATACAACCTGATTTTATAGTAAATTCAGAAAACCCTGTATATGTTGTTTTTGGTGATCATACGAGAAGTTTCAATATAGCAACTGAAAGTTTTTGTGTAGCTGATAATGTAAAAGTATTGAGCATCAATAAAAAAATATCAATTAGATCTTTGTTGTATATTGTTTCATCTTGGAAAAAGAATATTCCAGAAAAATGATACGCAAGACACCGGAGCATAGCTCAAGAAGTTCTCTTTAACCTCCCGACCTGCAACGGGGAGATAGATTTTGCCTTTATGGAAAACTTTGTGGCGGAGATCGAGGCAGAGCGTATGGCACAGCTGGATGCGTATTTGTCGGCGACAGGGTTGAAAGATTGTATCTTGACGGAGGAGGAAGAGAGAGTTTTGGAGGATTTTGAGAGAGGGAAGGTTGAGCGGAAAATTTTCAATCTTGAACAGTTATTTTGAAAAGCTACTCGTGGGAAAAGATTGAAAAGTGATGATAGAATAGCTGGTGATTTATCTTTTGTGACTGCTTGAGAA
Organism: bacterium; assembly: GCA_043720715.1. Taxonomy (GTDB): domain Bacteria; phylum Patescibacteriota; class Gracilibacteria; order Absconditabacterales; family Absconditicoccaceae; genus JAYSSF01. Next base: position 68,870 of record JAYSSF010000090.1, on the reverse strand, counting down.
GCTGATACATGAATTTCTGCTTTTATCGGAAACGATGTAGAAGTTTTTTCTGCAAACACAACAACAATTGATATGTTTTGATCTGCGAAATACAGAAACTATCAGTATGGATGAGACGATCATGTCGCAGTTGTTCATACTGCAAATTTACCGAAATTTGCATCAATCTTTGTTACAACAGCAATTCATAAAACATCATATAACGGACAATTTCACTATGGAAGAAATTTTTATGCAAAAGATGCTGATGAATTAGATATTTCTCTTCCAACTCTGAGCAACAGCGAATACCCGTGAGGGTGCAACAATCAACCACACTATGACCTCATGCAGACGCTCATCTCTGCGATACAAAAACTCGTGATCCGTGATGTGGTGGTGTATGCAGATAGGAGGATAGAGGCGACGAAGATCGTAACCAATCAATAATGATATATTCCAAAGGTATCGAATTCGACCCCTTTAAAATCTCAATTATTTTAGTTTATGTAGTTATATCATGTCCCAGTCATTACTAATTAGAAATTCTACCGCAGAGTTCTTGATGTTTGCGTCAGATAACCATGAAGACGGGATCGAGGTGCGTTTTCAAGATGAAAATATATGGCTATCCCAAAAGATGATGGCGACGCTGTTTGATGTTTCTGTGCCAACGATCAACGAACATCTCAAAAATATATTTGACACTGAGGAATTGTCTGATGTTTCAGTTATTAGGGAATTCCTAACAACTGCTTCTGATGGTAAAAATTACACCACCATTTAATTTCATAATCTCCACGTCTATGAAATCTCCAAACCAAATTGAAGTCTTATGAGTTGTAGTGCAAATCAAAAATATACAAAATAATGATTTTATATCTTTGACAGATATTGCAAAGCGGAAGAACACAACAGCCCCAAAAGATGTTGTAAGGAATTGGCTAAGACTACACAATACAATAGAATATATGTGATTGTGGGAATCTATTAATAATCATAAATTTAACCGCGTCGAATTCGACTCCTTTAAAAGTGAGGCAGGTCTTAATGCATTTACATTATCACCAAGTCAGTGGATCGAAAAAACTAATGCGATAGGCCTTATTAGTAAAGCTGGTAAATATTGATGATGAACTTATGCACACAAAGATATTGCTATCAAATTTGCGTCATGGATCTCAATAGAGTTTGAACTCTATCTCAATAAAGAATTTCAAAGACTCAAAGAACAAGAACATCATGCACTCGATCGAAATGTGAAGAGATTTCTCACTAAGATGAACTATAAAATTCATACTGATGCTATCCAAGATCATCTCATCCCTCATGAGCTCAATGATATACAGAAATCATATGTCTATGCCGATGAGGCTGACTTACTCAATGTAGCGCTGTTTGGTCAGACAGCCAAGCAACGAAGAGATGCTCACAATGGTCAATGATGAAATATGAGGGACGAAGCAACTATCGAACAACTCATCGTACTTGCAAATATTGAGAGTATGAATGCAGAATATATCAAGCTGTGACTACCACAATCCAAAAGACTCGAACTACTCAATCAAACTGCTATCTCACAGATGAAATCTCTCATCTCTTATACTACCCCATCACTCACCCAATCTTAACTATGCCAAAAACTTACTCCACTACCTATAACATCACAACACTACCAAATATGTCCGACTATCTCCAAGTCGACCCTACTAACCCCGGTGCACCGGGGCCTGCTTTTTTGGAACATTTATTTGGTAAACTCGATGCTAATATCGCAACAGGAGGGAGGTGTTTGATTCTGACTTTGACCAAGAAGTCATCCGAAGAGGTGACCAATTTCCTTATCAGTAAATGATATAAGACCTACTATCTCCACAGTGAGATCGCGACCAATGACCGCTGGGAGATTATCAATAAACTGCGTAGTGGAGCGATCGATGTGCTTGTAGGTATCAATCTCCTCAGAGAGGGTATCGACTTACCAGAGGTGACATTTATCGGGATATTGGATGCGGACAAAGAAGGGTTCCTGAGATCGACCACATCGCTCATCCAGATCATCGGTCGTGCAGCTCGTAACCCCGATAGTGAAGTCATCCTGTATGCTGACACCATGACAGAGAGTATGACCAAGGCACTATATGAGACCTATCGTCGTCGTGATATCCAGACCAAGCATAACCTTGCACACGGTATTGAGCCGAGTATCGCACTCAGCAATATCAAATCACTGGATACCGTCAAGACAGATGCTGACTTGAGTGCCAGTCAGACTTTCTGATTTGTGAACCGCGGCAAGACTAAGCGTCTCAAGCGTATGACCAAAGCGGAACAAGCCATGATGACTCATGAACTCCAGAAGCAACTCAAGATTCATGTCGATGCGTGGGAGTTTGAGGAAGCAGCCAAGATCAGAGATCAACTCAAGGAGCTTGCGGGAGAAAAAACTTGAAATTGAAATTAAAACCAGTATGTAGGATCTATGGAACAAAAAGAGATGGTCGACATCATATCCCGTCATAATTTTTTACAAAAGCTTGGAATAGCTACTGCTGGACTAGTTTTTACTAATTTAGCATCTCCTAGTATAGCAGTAGGACCCGTAAATCAAATAAGTGAAACACAGAAACAACAAGATCATGAAAGAATTATGAAGTGAGTCTTCTCAGAACAACTTAATGCATCAATTCCTTGTAATAGTCGTACCGCATTGCGAGACTTTCTTGAAGAGCATGGCTATATCCATGAATATAATCGATCAGATCGACTCGACTCTACTCTACTCACACCACCACAAAAACAACAACTTCGCAGACTCCTTGATCCTATTATCCAAGATAGTAGTAATTCAAATGATGTAGCATATAACCTCCTCCACCACCTCATTCAGCAGAAAATGAAAAAAGTAGCATTTATGAACATTGATAATCTACAGCATAAACAACTTATTAATCAATTAGAAGGGGCACTCCCACAATGAGATAAAGTATTTACACATCGCTATGTAGATCCGACGACTATTAAACTTCTTGATAAATCTAATACTCAATCGCTACTCAACTTAACTCATGAAGAACATACATCATCAAAGAGTAATGTAGAAGTCCATCCTAATATATTACAAGCACCTGAGGATATTTATGAAGTTAATTGAATCAAAAAATACTCCCATATTTACGCAAAACATCTTCTTAATCAACAAAATATCTGACTAAAATCTTCTGATCAATGAACTAAAGAAACCAGCAATAATAGATCAAGTAATCGTACTTCACTTGTAGAAATAAATGCAAGCTCTATCGATGGGATCATAGCTCTCATACAAGATATCAGAACACGCCGAAATTATAACCAAAAAGAAAATATTACTGGATGAACAGAATTTGGAATCCATAAACCATGACCCGACTGACATGAGTGAGGATGGAAGATCGATCTTGGAGAATCCCTTCTCGTACTGATTATCTTGCTGGAACACTGAATAACTCAGACCGGTGATTATAGTGACCCTGTACTTATCGGCAATTATGAGTATGTATTTAATTATCACTGAGATGATTGGCATCTTGATATCAAAATCAGGGAGATCAACAACAAATCACCAATCAACAAAGACACATTAAATATAGCTCCAATCAAGCCTAGATGGAAAACTATCAAAGTCCCTCGCGAATGGATACGACCAAAACCATGATGATTAGTCACATAACCAGCATATACAAAAAAGCAGCCAACTAGCTGCTTTCTTTTTTAGAATACTAATCAATAATTTATTTCTTCTTTGCTGTCTTTGCCTTGCCCCCTCTCGGGGATTCGCTTTTGCTCGGAGCTGCTTTGTTTACTTTGCTCGCTGGAGCTTTAGCGGCTGGCTTTTTTGCTGGAGCTGCTTTCTTAGCTGGAGCTGCTTTCACCCCTCTCGGGGATTTACTGTTGCTCGCTACTATCTTCTTAGCTACTGCTACTACATCTGCAGCTTCTTCTTTGACATCTGCTACCATGTCAGCAGCCTTAGCCTTGGCCTTTGCTACCACCTTCGCGCCATCTCTCTTCACATCCTCAACTACATCCTCCAAGTTAGAATCCTTATACCAAAACTTGTGATTATCGATTACCTTAGATAATAACGCACCAATTGTCTCGCCCCATGATTTGTCCTTGATTTTTGCACGTAATTTCGCATCAGTATTGTATACATAGATACACTGAGCTACCAAGTAGACTACTACGATCAAAATAATTGTTTTAAACATCATAAAACACATAATAAAAATAAAGATTAATCTATTCTAGTGATTTACTTCCTCTTTGTCAAATGAATATTGCACGCTTCATCGGTCACCTCATGATTGCGCTTCTCATTGGGATCGTTATCTTCGTGGTTTGGCGCTTTGTGGGGCAGCGCGATAAGTTCTGATATATTGGTCCAGATAAGGATAGTGAGGGATATCGTGCTCTCATGAGCTGACTCGACTCGTGGTGAAACTACCTATCATGAGACCTCCAGGCTCTGGGTCAGACCCAGCAATATTTCCGCTGGGCAATTGATCAAAATCGTGATACAGTATTAGGCAATACGCTCGCCATCAATATCAATAAAACTCAAGAACGTTCACAACTCGAAACCATCCAGCAGTGTGTATGAGCCGTGAGGAAGATCGGGACGACGCGAGATGAGATCGATACATCGTACGATCAGTTATTACAGCTCCTCCAAGACCAGGTCGAGCTCATCCCTACCGTACTCTTATCAGTGAGAAATCTGAGCACGATCAAATGCGTCAAGAATTATTTTGAACATGTGAAAAAAACATCAATCTTACTCGTAGAAACCTCTCAATCATGGGGTAAACAAAAACAAGAATATGTCGATGAGATCAACAACTACCCCAAACAACTCGGAAACTGTGACAAGATTATCCTCATCCAAGAGCAGTCGCTGAAGATGAAGCAGGACCTCGCAGACATGACTTATCAATACAATCAGTATCGTGATGCTCTCAATGATCCAGTCAGACACGCCCAGCTATGCCAGCAAAGCTATACTGCAAGCCTATCTGGAACAATCGCAAAATTGACAATGCCAACTCTCAAAGATCTATGAGCCAGCGTGGATGATGCCATATCACTCATTAAATCAAACATGAATGATGTCGCAAGTGGGACATTTATAGTAAACCAACTAAATAAAGCGGGTTTATCATGATTATCAAAGTAAACTCACAAACTAAGATTAACTAGACTGTCATGATGGTTTACTACGTAGTAAATCAACCATGAGTTGTGATGTAATATCGGAATGATGTAGTCGATTTACTATACAAGGGTGAAATAGCATCTCCGAGCACTCGTCACCTGCCCGGCTGGCAGCCGGGTTGCGAGAGTTGAAACTTGAGCTTGAAATACTCCTCTACATCCATATTTTTATAACTGTTATTATTTCTTTCGCCCTTTCGGGTGTTTGCTATTGCTTTATTTTTCTTATTTTAACACAATGTTTACAAACAATTTTAAATGGGTATTTTTTGTAATTTTATTTGCACTGTTTGGTGTACTGGTCAAATTTGATCCAATGAACTGGTGGGGCACTTATGATGTTGATCAATCAATGATGTCTACGGTTATGATTCGCAAGCCTAATGCTATCACAACTCTTCCTGAAGGAATAAATTATGATGTTGCTAGCGGTAGCACTCTCTCATGGGAAGCTCGTAAAGTAGGTGGATTCCATACTGGAACACTCAATCTGACTAATGGTGTATTGGTAGTCTCAAGCGGAGAAGTAGTAGGAGCACAATTTGATATTGATATGAATAGCATCATCAATTCTGACTTAGATGACGGAGTCATGAATACTAAGTTGGTTGGTGAGCTCAAGGAGTTCTTCAATGTGGCTACTTATCCTACAGCGAAGTTCTTCCTTACAAGCTACAGTGGAGATATGGCTCAAGGAGATCTAACACTGAATGGCATCACTAAGACTATCGAATTCCCAGCTGCAATCGTAGTCAAAGGACAAACTGCGACTATCAAAGCTGACTTCTTTATCCAAAGATCAGAATGGAATCTCACCAAGTGGGAAGGTGTGGTACAAGAAGAACTCAAGATCTCATTTGATCTTACAGCTACTACTACTGACACTGTCGAAGCTGCTACAGTATCTACTGGTAGTATTGCTACTGGATCAGTGGCTACTGGTGACGTGATGACTGGTAGCGTAGCTACAGGTGATGTTGCTACTGGTACTACTACAAGCGGTTCTATCAACTAATAAGTTAAATATAATAGTAAACTCCAACTTCGGTTGGAGTTTTTCTTACTATAAAAAATCCGACAACGTCGGATTCTTATCTCTATTTATTCTTCATCTTGATCGTCTCGATCTCAATCTGCATCTGCTCGATCTTGGTTGTAAGATCGGTGAGCTTGGTACGCTTGGTCTCGATGATGTGTGCTGGTGCTCTCTCGACAAACTCTGGATTGGATAGTGAACGTCTCAGATCTGCTACAAAGCGTTCCTCATCTGCCAACTCAAGCTGCAATCTGGCTAAGTGGTCCTTCCGGTTAAGCTGTGGGGCTTGGGTCTTGATACCGATCTTCATATCATACAGCATGGCGGACATCACAGGGTCCAATTCTGACCACTCCATGGTGGGTTGATAGATGATTCAGTCAGCTCTAATCAATCCACATACGAGCGTCTCATATTGTTGGATGAGCTGTGCAAAATCATGATTTACGGTAACTACAACACTGACTTTTTCATGATTAGGGATTGATGCTTGGTTACGTAGATTACGACACTCGCTGATGAGTGACATGAGAGTTTGAGTATGAACATTGGTGTTAATGTCGCCCAATGTTTGAGCTACTGGCTGGATCGCTAGTCGCTGTGTCATACCCACCTGACGCCATAACTCCTCAGTCACATGGGGGATATATGGGTGGAGAAGTTTACATAGTGTACTGATCGTGTAGATCATGACCGTATCAGTCATGGGTGATGAGATCTGCTTACTGGTCTCAATATACCAATCACAGAAGCTGCTCCACACAAAGGTCATCAACTGGCTACTAAACTCACCCAGCTGATACGACTCAAATAACTCATGCTGCTTGGCAATCATCTCATCAAGTCCAGTCAGGATCCAGCGATCAAAATCATTGGTCTGATCCATACCATCAATCAGTTGTTGTCTGACTAGTTCATAGGTAAATTCTGTCTTGGTGTCTTCTCATACGATCTTGGTAACCACATATCTACTTGCGTTCCAGAGTTTGTTGATAAATCTACTATACTGATCAAACTTAGCCATCCCGATCTTGACGGGGTTACCAGGCGTAGATCCAGTTATCAGGGCCATACGTATCGTGTCTGCACCATATTGTTCGATAACTTCGAGTGGATCAACTCCGTTGCCTGATGATTTGGACTGCTTCTTGCCTTTTTCATCCAGGACCATACCATGCAATACGATATCACGGAACGGCATCTGCCCAGTCAGATCATATGACATCATCGTCATCCTTGCAACCCAGAAGAAGATAATATCCGACCCAGTCTCGAGCATTGTCTGGGGGAAGTATTTGCGATAATCTGGTGTTTGTTCTGGCCATCCTAGCGTCGTCATCGGCCATAGTCATGATGAGAACCATGTATCGAGTACGTCAGGATCTTGTACTGGAGATTCAAATCATACAATCGATGCAATATCTAGTGAGAAATTATGACCTGTGTCAATGATATGTGTAGCTCAAGCGAGTAACTCCCCCAAATGACTTATTGTATCAATATTACTTGGTTCAAGGTTCAAGGTTGAAAGTAAAAGGTTCAAAGTTGAAAGTTGCTCCAACATTGCTTGATTATCAGCAAACTTGACTGAGTAGATCGTATGATACACTTCATAAATCTTGCCTTCGGTCGGGACGATACTCTCGGATAGCATCAACTCGATAAATTCATCGAGAGTAAACTGCTCTGAGAGTCTACTATCAGCAATCAGATTAAACACGATCAAGGTCAGAAGATTGGGTTGATCACCACATGATGCGAGAACAACGTCTTCATCTACGATAGCCATCTGACCATCAGATCCATATCGCACTGGGATACGATGTCATCGCCATAACTGACGAGAGATACACCATGGTTGAATCTTATCCATCCACTGATAGAAGTCATGTTCAAATCTGGGTGGATAGATCTTGAGTTTGCCATCAGTGAGTGCTTGATCGCTGGCTGCGGCCGCTTCGGATGTGTTATAAAATCGTTGTTTAGTAATGATCGGTTGGATGGTGGCACCAGTACGCTCACTGGTTGGGATCTTGTTGGCGTAGTCTTCGACACGCTCCAAATTACCTCTCTCTTGGATCAGACTTACAATATTATCAAATCCATCATCAATATGTACACCTGCAAACTCGTCAGCATGTTCTGTGTAGCGACCCTCTTTATCAAACGCATAGACATCCATTGGAAGGTTGTGTCTGAGTGCAATCTCAAAGTCGTTGGCATCATGTGTTGGCGTAATCTTGAGTGCCCCAGTACCAAACTCTGGATCTACATAGTCATCTGCGATTACTGGGATTTTACGATTGGTAATCGGTGCAAGGACGAACTTCCCAACCAGTCATTTGAACCTCTTATCTCCTGGATTGACTGCGATCGCTACATCTGCAATTACGGTATCAGGACGAGTTGTAGCCACGGTGATCGAATTTTGTCCACCAGTAACAAAGTATTTGATATAATAAAGCTTACTTTCCTGCTCCTTCATAATTACCTCAATATCGGAGATCACTGATTGGCTGACTGGATCCCAGTTGGTCACACGATGTCATTGATAGATTTTACCTTGATTATATAACTCTACAAATGATTTGCGTACTGCTCTACTGAGTTTCTCTGATAGGGTAAATGACTCACGAGTCCAATCCAGTGATGATCACATCGACTTCATCTGTGAGATGATGGTGGATCTGTTGGCAAGCGCAAACTCCCATACCTTGTCGAGAAACGGTACTCTCCCATAATCAAATCTGGTTTTGCCTTCGTCTGCTTTGACCTTGGCTTCTACCTTGGTCTGAGTAGCAATACCCGCATGATCAGTACCTGGTAGCCATAGTGCTGACTTACCAGTCATACGATGATAGCGTAGGATCACATCTTCCATCGTCGTCGTGAGAGCGTGTCCGAGGTGTAATACTCAGGTTACATTTGGTGGCGGGTAACTACATACGTAGGTCTCATCAGATGAACAAGGAAAACTCGCACCCAGGTCAGACTGCATCTGTACTACAGTCTCTGGATGTGCGAGTTTATATTTATCATATAACTTTTGGATCTTTGATTCGATCTCGGCATGGTCATACTTCTTAGGAAACATGGCTATAGAATTGAAATAATACTATGCTATGTAATAATGAAGTATCAAATAAGTACAAGTCTTAATTTACAATACTCATATAACTTGTAGTAGATCAAGTCACTAGAGTTGCCCTATTGCCTGATCCAGCAAGCGATCATGATCATCATCATATACCATCACTACCAGAGTTAAGCTCACACATATTACGAATAATATCTCTCTTTGTAACTGCAAGATCAGCGATATTGTCGCGATTAATCATACAGTCAACCTTACACTTAACATTATTGATTACCGTGATGCCATCATTGCCTGCACCATTATCACACTCTTCAGATCACCAATTAGATCAGATATATCATGTATTAGTATATGAATCAACAATACCATCTCCACAAGCTGTAATCTCGTATGTATGACAGCTATTATATCTAAATGCCTGCTGACAATACTGAGGAAGAGCTGCTGAAGTATAACATCATAGATAGTTGTATGATACAATCATCTGACCAGTAGCAGCACGAGTTAATGGTGCTTTGATAGCAATATAAGCTGGATTCCCTGCAATGGCTGTTGTTTGTGTTGACGACGGAGCAATATATCATCGAGGATATCATCGGCCATTATTATATAGCTGTAGTGTTGGTAGAGCGGCACTTTGATTATGATCCGCTACCTCAGTCCATATTCTATCTACACTCAAGAGACGATGTCATAATATTGATCAAGCAGTATAGGTATCGATAAATGATGTGTATGATACTCATAATCTCATCTTATGAGCCCACACTATAGAACACTGACTCAGGGGGCTAATTGATTTAAGACCAATATCAATCGATAGATTATCAGTAGAGTCAGTGATAGTGATAGTGTCTGACTTATTTGTTGCTGGGTTGATATTACTGTCGTTTACAGTAGTAGATCATGGCACTCCAATATCAGTAAATATAAATCACCTTGGCAAATTAGTAACGAAAATATAATAGGCGCCAGTTCACACAGAACTAAATAAGTATTCTCCACCCAATGAACTTTGCTTCGATGGTTTTACTATTGCATCTGTAATGGCATGACGTAATTCAACTATTAATCCAGCTGCCAAAGAACTATTTAATTCATTAGAATCTTGAATACCATTTAGATTAGCATCAATCCATATTTTATTACCAATACTAGCTCATTTTCTCAACAAAGTAAGTGTTTGGTTTACTGGGGTGTTATTAGAAGGATTTGTATCGACTGTCGTAGACATAAGCGTAGAACCAAATGTTAATACATCTCCATCGTCTTCTGATCAATCATAGATCAAGTTAATGGTATATGTTGATGTGGTATTTGGATTAAGTGCTCCATTATAGATCTTGAGCTGCAATCAGGACACTACATACGACATACTACCACTACTATTGGTGACCCCTATAGCACGCACACCAGCGGGTAGCTGTATCACTATTTGTGTATAATGAGACGTAATTGCACCGTTATTAATGGCGTTAACTGTAAGGTTAAATTGAGATCATGAAACATTGTCTATAGAAACAAGATTCAGAGAGTGAGTGAGGCTAAGATCTGTACTATTAACAAGCATTAATCATGCTCAGATTGATGATTGTGTCGATCATGCTCTAATAGAGTAACATTGGCTTGATTGAGGTAACTTAGATGTATATCATTGATATGTTGTGGATAGGAGGTCACTGTCAATTGTCTTACTATCAATACCAGACAAACTAGTCATAAATCCATACCATAGTGAAGATTTATTGTTATTCCAAGGTGAATATGCTTCATAGTCTGACCATAGGTTTCCACCATTATATGATCATGGATTACTAGTTGCATCTTGAGTACCAGTCAATCATTGATTACCATCGAGCGAATTGACGATTGCCTGAGATCGATCATATGTCATATAATATTCTCATGCATTAAGTTGTGTAAACATATAGTTTGTAGCCCCTGTGGTTGTGATTTGCTCTTTAAGCATAGGTTGAGGACTGACTGCTCACTGCGATAGATACCATGGGCCAACTCATCAGTCTTGACGAACAGGACATCTTCGTATTTTGACTTTGACTCCAGCAACGCTTGGCTCTGATGGAGATTGAATACCATCACGATTCAAGTCAAGCCACACTCTACCTCACATACTACTCTGTCCAATACCAAAGGTAAAATATTGACCATTAGTAATGGTTATTCATGAGGTAATCCATTTTGTACCACTCAGTACAAGTTCTCATGATGATACAATCGTAGTAGATGAAGGACTATTAGATATGAAGATCGTAGGAGTAAAGTTGAAATCTGCAATCGAAGTATCAGTAACACTAATATCAAATTGTGGAGTACCAGTCTTCTGCACATACCATGTACGAGGCAGTAATTTATATCAAGTAAGTAATGAGACTTCTCTTGTCCAATTTTTAACATCACCGCTTGTAGCACCAACCATAGTATACTGCCCATCAGACCAACTACCACGAGCATGTAATGTAATATCTGCTCATGAAGAAGATGATGATAATCTCTGATTGATAGGCAATGGAGAGCTTAAATTACGACCAAGTCAGATTACCTGATGTTGATATGTTGGATTCGCTGTCCATATTGTGCTCATTGATCATGTACCACTTGTGACTGCAGTATAATTTGAAGGTAGCGTAATACCATACTTGACAGCTAAATATGACTCTAAATAATTCAACGCTACTCCACTCAGGCTACTGGTGTAGACGATTACTTCTCATAACATTCATAATCATAGTCATGAACCAATTGTAGTGATTGAGATACCGGTTACCTGCAATGGCTGACTTGCTGATACTGTATTTGCTAGTACTCCATTCACTCTTACTTGATGTTGTCAACCATTGACGTGAGATGCATTGATTAGTGAATACGCTGTCGTTGGTAAACTAAATGATACAGCATCTGATCATACATTCCATGAATTAGTACTCAGTACTACTGGGGTTCCTCACTGTGCTTGCTCAAATAGTAAACTTGAACTACTTGATCATGGTTTTACAACCATTAAAATGTTAGTATCATTAAATATTTGCCTACGGAAGATCCCAGGCATCATTAGCGATTGACTATTATTAAACTGAACTGCAGGATTATCATTAAATACTAATGGAATATATGATGGATTTCATCATACCATAGTGATAACATTGGCAAACGACGATAGATCATTGATGGACTGGAGTGTATTATTAGATAATACTACTCATGACCCAGAGAATCTTATATGAAGTCTATATGGTGGCTGTGTATAAGTGAATGTAGGTATTGTTAGATAATTAGAAAGGTTGTTTGCTCTATCGCGTACTGCAATCTGACATGATGTATAAGTAGCGTCTGTCTCAGGATAAATAGAAATTACAATAACACCTGTATGAGAACGGACTATGTCACTGGAAATAGTAGAGCAATATCATGCACCAGTCAAAATTGCATATAATCATCATACATTTTGTCAGCTATAGATTCATGCGGTATAAGATCAAGATACATGACTATTTTCGTTGATGGTAAAAGTAATTGGTATCGATCATGATGAGATAGATGCAGGAACAGATATTGATCATGCTAATATCGGAGCAGCAATATCTCATTGATTACCACGAGACCTCAGTGTGATACTATTATACCAACTTACGATTGATGATGGAACAAGCGCGTCATTATTATGATCACGATCCAGGAAGTTATTAGTAAGTATGAGTTCTGTCAGGAAGTTGAGTCACGATATCGTCGTTGATATTGAGCCTGTAAATAGATTATTATTAAGTCTGACTCATTGCAAGGCTGCATAAGAGCTAAGCTGTGATATTCATCCTCCAATCTGGTTGCCATCAAGGTAGAGATATTTGAGTGAAGGCAACACTCATATCGTAGTAGATAGCGATCAAGTCAGATTATTGTATCACATATCCAATGTCACCAATGATGTCATACCAGATATTACTCATGGGAATCTGGTATTATTATGATGGAGAGATAGCGTCTGTAATCATGTCAACGATAGAAGTCATACTTGTAGGTTGCCAGTAAGCTGATTATTGCCCAGACATAGGTCTTTCATATTGGTCAGTGCGATGATTGATAGTGGTAGATTACCTACCAGATTATTACTACCTGTCACGATACTACAAGGTAAGTTTTCATCTGTTATATTACTCAGATTTAGTTTCGAGACGCGCCCGTTAGCAACAGAAATTCCAAACCATGTATCCACATTTGGACTGATTCATCGATTGGCTTTGTTGACCCAAGCAGTACCTTGAGCTGTAATATACAGATCCATCAGTGCTTCACAATCATCTTGAGACACGGTCAGACTACTATTTAAACAAATAGGATATGGGCTACCTCTTACGATACCTGTATGAGTGAAGGCATTATTGCCACTATTTGTATCAGAGATACTAGGATCAGAGAGCGTGAATATATTAGCAAACTGACTCAATCATAGACCAGTAAAGTAGTTCTTGTTTACAGATACTGATGTAGATGTTCATTGTCATGGAGCTAAAGCTCATAGTGTACCGATATATACGCCTGTCGTAGTACTCACCGCCAATCCTTGGGATAGTTGAATAGCTATTCTTGGATTATACAGCCAACGAGTTCAGCCGTTAGTATAGTTGATCGTATATGCCAATACATTTCAGGTATTAAGAGATCATGATGCAGTAATCGTACCTAGTACCAAGTCAGTTGAACAAATCTTCTGAGTCTGCCAGTTGGAGCCGAATCTACTATTCATATAGGTCAATAAAGATCCACTTACAAAACCTGTATACATACAGTTGTTTGATATTGTTGAACTGTTGATCCCTAGTGATGGATATGAAGTATTGAGCCACGTAGGTATTGGTCCATCAATATTATTGTTCGCAATAGTAAACGCTGTCAGTCATGTCAATGATGACCAAGATGATGGTATTTCACCATTGAGAGTGTTATTATTGAGTCTCAGGGTTATAAGTTTTCTGAGATTAGACCAAGATGATGGGAGAGTACCTGTGAGATTTGTGGTACTACTGAGACTTAGTCTTGTAAGATTTGTCATAGTACTCCAAGATGATGGAAGTGATCATGTAAGATTATTATTATCTAATATTAACTCTCACAAATTTGTCATAGTACTCCAAGATGATGGAAGCGAACCTGTGAGGTTAATCATATTACTCAAGTCCATATGATACAGATTGGTTAGGCTAGACCATGATGATGGAAGAGAACCTGAAATTAGGGTATTATTAAGTCTTAACCAATTCAATGTAGGAGTAGTGGCGATCCAACTTGGTAATGGTCATCCAAGATTAGCATTACCTGGGAGATATAAATCACCAATTGAAGATCATCATGTCTGAGGGATTATGCCATTTAGTTGATTAAATCAAAGCCACACTACTCACAATTGAGGTAGAGTAAATAAATTTGCAGGTATAGATCATGTAAGCTGATTGTCAATAAATCAGATAAGTTGTAATCATGTAATTTGAGTTATTGAACTAGGAATTATGCCTGTAATCTTTGGACCATACTGCATACCAATCTCTTTTAACTTACTAAGATTATTGATATTTGATGGAAGAGTTCAAACTAACTTAGAATTAATATTGAGAGATAATATAGTAAGTCATACCAAATCTGAAATAGAAGGACTAAGACTACCGCTTAAATTATTACCTATGGCTCCTCACGTATACCGAGGAGCATGATTACACATTGCACCAGTATTGGTATGTGACATACATAGCTTATCTACTGTCATAGGAGAGATCCATCATGTCAGTGTAGTACATGATACACCAAACCAGTCACATGCGGTAGCAGTAGTCGCATCACCGAATCACATCCAGTTAGTCTTATTGGTCCAACCAGATCAGTTGGTCGATGTATAGAAATCTCACAATGCTTCACACTCTGCCTGACTAATATCGGTGATTGAACCACAAATTGGGTATTTGAACAATCTAAGCGTACCAGTATGGATGATTGTATTATTGCTAGTAGCTACATCATTACTCGTAGTATCAT
This sequence comes from bacterium, assembly GCA_043720715.1. GTDB lineage: Bacteria > Patescibacteriota > Gracilibacteria > Absconditabacterales > Absconditicoccaceae > JAYSSF01. The sequence goes on along the minus strand of JAYSSF010000090.1, from coordinate 53,466 downwards.
CTATCACGAACGTATTGGTAAATGGCACCACTCATGAACCCACTGCAATCTTAGCAATCGGTATCGTCAGTGATCATGAAGTATTTGGTCTGAGATATCATAGATTGATACCGGTAGTAGAACCTCCTCCATTGACGAAGATAAATCATGTATACAGTGTCACATTGACCTTAGGTAGATATGCTCGACTTGGCCCAAGATTATTATATGTAAACGTATATGTCATAAATGCTCCACTCATCATATTGCCTACTACGCTCATGCCAGTGAGCTGTAGGTCTGCGTTACACTTACGTTGTGTCCTCCATAAAGTCGTAAAGTATGTATCCATCCAACCCAAATATCATCAGATTACCGTACCAGTATACAGACAGTTATTCATTATTGTTGAACTGTTACCTACTAATCCAGTTAGGGATTGTAATAATGGTGTATTAATCGCTCATACTAAACTGTTATCACTGATTCCTAATGACTGAAGCATCTTCATACCACTAAGCCATGAGGTTGGTATCTCATCGCTAAAATTGTTGCTAGATAGATTGAGAGTAACTAGCTTGGTCAATCATGACCATGAGGCTGGTAGTGTACCGCTGAGTTGTGATGATGATAGATCAAGAATTTGAAGATTGATGAGGGCTGACCAAGTTGTAGGTAATGTTGCTCCAACCAGAGGATTACCATACAATATGAGTTCTGTCAGGCCAGTCATACTACTATATGATACTGGCAACAAACCAAATAATGTATTCCCCCCAAGATTAAGTGTTTGAAGAGATCTCATACCAGTCCATGATGTTGGTAGTGACCCATTGATATAGTTGGTCGAAAGATTAATTTTCACTAATCCAGTCAGACTACCCCATGATGTTGGTAGTGATCAGGTAAGCCGAGATCATTGAATGTATACTTCTTTGAGAGATGATCGAGACGACCATTCTGAAGGGAGTACCCCATTATTGAGAGGGTTATTGCCCAATGATAAATATTGTAACTTGTTGGCTCCAGTCCATGATGTTGGTAGGGGTCATGTAAATAAGTTACTAAACAACGTGACTCATGATAGCTGTGACATCTGAGCAAGCCATGTAGGTAATGTACCCGCAAGTTGATTCATACCCAAATGAAGCCATATCATCTGTTGTAAGCCGGTCATCGTGGGGACCGGTCATGTAAATTTATTATCTCATAAAGATAATGTGAGTAACTTTGTGAGATTATTTACCTGCGATGGGATAGATCCGTTGAGATTATTATCTCACAAGAATAGGCCTGTAAGCTCTGTCAAATCACCAATCGTAGAGAGTAAGCTACCGCTGAGATTATTTCCTCACGGAGACGACCAAGCATCTTGACACTGAGTACCAGCTGTAGATCCTGCTAAACATAAATTGGTCACACGACCTCAGCTACATTTGAGCCCATACCAATCACACAACGTGTTTGGTGTAGCATCTCATAATCATGCCCAATTAGTCTTAGTTATCCAAGATGCTCAGTTGGTAGATATGTAGAAATCCATAACCGCTTCACACTCTGGTTGTGGCACATCCGTCACATCGATACATTCATTGTATTTGAACAATCTCATCGCTCCACTATCTACAATAGTATTGTTGGCAGGAATTGAATCAACTGTAGTTGTATCTGCAATAGAGAAAATATTAGTATATGTTACCACTCCACTACCCGTACCACGTTTGTTGGCAGTAATGAGTACTTGACCAGTCTGACCTGGTGTGAGTATTGGGAGTGTGATGGTTCATGTTCTACTCACAGTTCAAGACAAGACAAGTCCTGTAAATAGATCAATACTGATCCTAGGCTCATACGACCAGCGAGGTCAGTTGTTGGCATAGTTGATGGTATAAGTGATCGTCTTGCCAGGATTGTAGTCTACTGCGGACTTGGACACCAGTGATAGCTGATTATCAGTAGTACAGGTACGCTGAGTAGCCCAGCCGATATAGGTATTCATCCAGGTAGCTACTGCACCATTGACCAAACCAGTATACATACAGTTGTTGGTGATAGCACTCGTGATCGGTCATGTTCTGAGCAGTGGCCATAACTGGAATCATGTAGCTGGTACTGGTCCATTGAGCGATCCATTGGGGATCACAAAATCACGCATCCCTGTCATCACTGGGAACCATCAAGCTGGAATCTGTCCTGTCAGTCATGCATCCGAGAGGTTGAGGGTTTGTAGTAATCTCAGACCAGACCATGAGCTTGGAAGGGTTCATACGAGACCAGTGTTGCTACTGAGGTTGAGGGTTTGAAGATTTACCAATGATGACCAAGCAGTAGGGAGAATTCACGTAAATTTATTGCCATCAAGTCTCAGCTGTGTTAATCCAGTAGATAGTGATGTGGGTAAAGTTCCATTGAGATTATTGCCGTAAATAAGTAGACTTTGCAGACTCGACATACTAAATTGAGTCGTGATTGTGCCTGTCAATCATGCAAACCAAGCATTAAGAACATTGAGCTTAGTACATCATGAGAACCATGATGGTATAGTAGTATTGAGAGAATTTAGACTAAACATCGATAGTGCTGTTAGAGTATCACAGGCGCTTGTAAGATCTGGTAGGGATGTGATATTTGTTTCTTCAAATGCTAGAGTAGAGATCTTGGGAGCATTGGCAACTCATCAATCAATGATGGTCAAAGGGTTATTACCGAGTTGTAACCAAAGTAGCTCTGCCATACCACCAAATCATGTTCACATACCTGTGATTTTATTACCGTGAAGCACGGTATGAGTCATCCTATCAAGATTTGCAAATGATGATGGGATAAGACCATTGATATTATTGTTCGGAGCGCGAAGTTCTTTGAGCCAGAAGAGATCACTGAGTGTAGACTGAAGAGATCAACTGAGGTTATTACCTACTGTACCAGCATTTCGATTATCCTGACACGACGTACTATCTGTAGCAGTCGCCATACATATCTTCTGTACATAGTTGACTCATGTGAGTGTAACCAGTGAGATACCATGCCATGATTCTACATCTGGTGAAGTCATCCAGTTGGTCTTGGTCGTCCAGCCAGATCCATTGGTAAACGCATATAAGTCTCATAGCGCTTCACATTCATACGTGAGTACTGAGATATCTGGACGTATACATACCGGATAGCTACTACCACGAGCATCCGTACTATTGGTGATCAAGTTGTTACCTCCAGTGGTGTCAGATCTCGTAGGATCATCAATTCTAAATACATTGATCAATCATGGCCAAAATCATGAGCCTAACTGTGTCTTATTGATTGTAAAGGTATATTGACCAGTCTGACCAGGTGCAAGATCTGCGACACGTACACCAGTCGTACGACCAGCGGTATAGTTACCTGATACTGTCAGATTGAGTCCACTTGCAAGCTGGATGGTGACGATCGGGTTGTATGATGGGATTGGACCAAGGTTCGTATAATCTAACACAAAACTCATCGTCACTCCAGTCATCAGATTACCAATCGTAGCAAATGATGTCATCTGGAGGTCGGTATTACATAATTTTTGATTTCTCCAGTTGGTGGCAGGTCATGAAGTAAAGTTGAATCTTGCATCCAGGAATGTACCAGTAGTGCCGGCTACTCTACCTGTGTACAGACAGTTGTTTTCCAGTGCTGACTTGGTACCACCAAACGCTGAGGTGTATAGATTGGTCAAAGCTGACCAGTTCTGAGCTGAGAGATCACCATGGAGGTTGTTGCTCTGTAGCTGGAGAGACTGTAGTCATGTGAGAGCAAACAGTGATGATGGGATCGCTCCTGTCATACCATTGTTGTCCAGATAGAGCTCTTTGAGCTTAGTCCATGAGGAGATTGTAGTCGGGAATGACCTGGATCCAGTGAGAGCATTACTGAGATGGAGATGTTCGAGGTTTGTCAATCACGACCATGATGCTGGGATTGTGCCCGTCAGTACTCATGCATTAGCGAGTGAGACTGTGATAAGTGATGGGATCGCGCTCCACTGAGTAGGTAATGTACCGGTAAATTGGTTGAATCATAATCTCAATACTTGTAACGCTGAAACTCCTGACATATCAGGTAGATTGCCAACGAGGGAGTTGCTATACAACTCGAGGTTAGTCAGAGCGGATAGATTACTCCATATCATTCATGTGAGAGATTTTTGGAGGTTGTTGGTATTGAGGTTGATCTGAGTGACACGTCCACCAGCACAAGATATACCATACCAGTCGCACGCTGTACGAGGCGTCGTATCTCATACAAATTTCCAGTTGCTTGAGTTAGTCCACGTCCCAGCGTCCATCCTATATCGACACTGTTTTGAACCTCACACGATAGGATCACCAAAGGTAGCATCGTTACATGATAGTAGCGTGGTGCCAGTGAGATAGTTATATACTCATCCATTACCATAACGTACCTGTCTTGTCCCTGCAAAGTTACAGTTGGATCATTGGTTGGCACATTGTACCCGTCATTCGGTAGCATCATACAGCTTTGATAATTCTTTACACTCTGCTGCGGTCATATCTGTCACATAATCACACAATGTGTTGGTATCTACTGTTGCTGACAGAGTCGATGCACATGATGGCAGCTTGACCAGCATCTTGGGTGGTTGGTTGGTCACTGCGGCAAATGGTAGACCACTTTGTCCTCCAGTACAGTAAGAGACTGGTGCTGGGATAGTCGCAATCTGATTGATTGTAGTGAGTATGGTGGTTTGTGGTCATAGATTTGCTTGGGAGACTGCACATCGCTGATCAGTCGCTACTACTCTATATGCCTGACTACTGGTCACGGTTTCGTAGTATTCGAGCTTATCACTCATCCCATCGACACCTCATGTCAGTGTATACGTGATCGGCGATCATGGGGTAAACACTGTGGACCAGCTCTTGGCTGCTCGATTGGTTCACTGGTTGGTGATAGTGCCTGAGGCATATACTCTATTTAGACCAGGGTTGCCGTTACCCGTATGAGAGATGGTAAACTGACCATTCTGACCATATCATGCTACAGCTACGGTGACTGGCTGTCAGACCAATACTGGTGTGAAGTTTGCTGAGATATTATCACAACTCGCATATGGTAGATACCTTATACCAGCATCGATATCAGTCTCATACAGACCATTGTAGAGCTCAAAACATGATGACTTCGCAGACCATGGATTGACGTCAGAGTTGGCACTATTGTGATATCATCATCGGTTTTGACTAGTAAATTTGTATCCGTTTGGTAGATTAGAGTACTCGAGATAGTATCTACCTGCTGGCTGATTGGCAAACGAATATGTACCGTTGCTCGCAGTACTCGTACTTGTGACTGTAGTACCAGTATAGCTAATCGGCACATTGGTCGCAAGAGTCGCTGAGTCAATATTATACAGTTGTGAGATCTCTGTAGCAGAGAGTGCACGACTATAAATACGAGTATCATCAATTTGCCCACCAAATGCCTCTGATGTATAGTTTGGACCATTACCAATTCCCCAGTCACATGTTGTGCTTATTTCTGTCGCATTGACTCATGCAACATCCAATACTCCATTGATGTAGACTGATACCGTATTACCTGAGCGTGTAGATACTACATGATGCCAGGTATTGTTACTCAATACAGTACTACCATTGGTGTATCCACTGATGTATACTGAGACCCTATTATTCCATACATACATCTCCAATCCACCATTACAGCTTGATATTCCATAATTACCAGCGATATAATCTATTGATGAGTCTATAGTTCTAATCCAAGATGATATGGTAAAATCTCTTGTAATAGGTAACTTACCTATGGTAATCTTATTGTCAGCACCATTGAAGCTTGCAGCATTACCTACCTTACCAGCGACGAATGTTGCCCCATTGTTGACTCCATCGTTACCATTGAGGGTATCATCCAGCGCACTACTTGCGTCAAATGTATAGTATGCAGCGAGCTGATGATTGAGGAGCTTGCCTCATGTGTTGACTGGAGTTTGGTCAGTACAAGCCTTGAGAGTGACGGTCACTCATCCTGTACCAGTCTCACCATTATCATATAGTCAGTCGTTATCACTATCGATCCATACTCTTGAGCCTAGTGTACCGTTACATACTTTCTGCGAAGCATATACTACTCATTTTGTAGATAGCCAGTTTGATAGTCACGCAGTCATATAACTTGTCGCTGGGGACAGACAGTTATTGGAGATGTTAGAATTACTAACTGTCAATGCAGTTAGATTTGCAAGTGAAGACGGAATAAAACCTTGTAAATTATTGGAATGCAATAATATCCTCACTAACCCAGTAGCAGAGCCTAAACTCGATGGAATCGGTCATGAAAACTGATTATCATTAAGGAAGAGATTGGCTAATCTTCAAGCACCAAATGATGGCAGTGGTCATGAGAGAGTATTTATAGCTGCACCAAAGTCTCTCACATTAAGATTCGCAAAACATCACGGTATTGATCCAGTTAGTAAGTTATTATCAAAATACAACTGATCGGGTGCTATAAGTGTACAATATGATACTGGGATAGTACCACTAAATTTATTAGAATTTAAATAAATATTAATAGCAGTCGTTGGTAGTCCTGGTAAAGCTCAATTCAGATTATTACCATCAAGATAAATGCTTGTTAATCATGTCATAGTACTAAGATTTGGTACTGATCCGGTAAGTTGATTGAATCTTAACCACAGAGTGTTCATACCTGTCAGATTAGTAATACTCGTAGGTAGAGTACCAATGATATTATTGGATGCCATACTGATAGATGCTATACGACTACTACCACAAGTAATACCAAACCAATCACAAATCGTGGTAGGAGTAGCATCACCACTACCCTTCCAGTTGGTCTTGGTGGTCCAGCTATTACCAGCTGTGGATGTGTAGAGGTCCATAAGCGCCTTACAGTCTGACTTAGGCACATCGATAGCACTATTACACACACCATAGTCATTGTTGAGGAAGGTGGGCAATGTGATTAGATTGGATGCAAGGTTAGCACGATCACGGATACCAATTTGACATCCAGCAAAGGTACCAAGCTCAAGCACGTACACCTGAACCGTCGTATTACCAAGTCTATTGGTCACTACTCCTGTGGTATACAGTGATTGTACACACGCACTACTACCAGAGAAGAAGATTGGTAATCATGTCGTAAATCACGCTCCTGTAGTACTACCATTTTCAAATGCAGTGAGCGTGTAAGTGAACTCTCATGCAATAGTAGGAGTGATTGTATTAGCTACAGTAATCGTAGGATTATAATAGTAGAAATCAGATCATGCAATATTCGTCGTAATAAAAGCACGAGGAGACGCTCCAAGTGAACTATATGTCTTGGTCACTGAAACCAGTTTCCAAGTAGTATCAATTGAATGAGTTTGACAGGTGGATCAGTTATTGACATCATCCGTCAGACATGGGTCAATCTGTCTTGTGCCAGCTACTGTACGTACCCAAAATGATAGAGTATATGTTTTGTCATTTTGGAAGCTAATAGGGTTACGACTAACAGTTCATTGATTACCGTTTCTTCATCGTGCATCATCTACACCAGCAGATTGTACATAAGTTACATGTTGAGGATTACCTCACAGGAGCGTTGTATCTACTACAGACCCACTTGCTCAGACAATTGATGCGGTACTAATAGATCATCCAACGGTTGGTCATAGATAGTTAAACGAAGGAAAAGCAGGTAGATTAATTGTCCCAATCTGAGGAGCTGTGATATCTCATTGATTAGTTAGATTCTGACTTACCATCGAGCCGAGTCTGGCTTGGATGTTGGCCGGCACAATCGCGTTGTTATTATGATCACGATCGAGGTTATTATTATGAACTTGAAACTCACCAATTCACGTAGCATTGAGTCATGCAAAGACATTCAACGATCAAGTAAGCTGATTACTATGCAGAGATAAAAAATAAATACCCGTCAATCATGCCCAAGATAATGGTATTGGTCCAGTAAATTGATTGCTCCCTAGCAAAAGATAAGAGAGTGATGATTCTGTACCAATCCAAGACGGAAGACTTCCAGCAAATAGATTATTTTGTAATTGAAGTTGTGACCAGGTACGCGCAGATAGATCTGGCAATGATGTAAATTTATTATTACCTCCTCGTAATACGTTGATAGAAGTTGAGCTTAGACCAGCAGGGATAGCTCCATTGAGATTATTACCAGCTACATCCAACTGTGTAAGAGCTGTCATAGCACCAATTGTACTAGGTAAAGTACCAGTCAGATTGGTCGATGCCAAGAGAACTCTCCATGCTTTGGTAAGATTGGTAAGCTGGACTGGGATTGTCCCACCCAGAGCGTTATTACTCAACGCGAGTGTCGTCAGCTCACTCAATAATCCGATGGAACTTGGTAGAGGTCCTGACATATTGTTACCAGCTGTTCACTGATATTGATAGTTACATGCGGTTCATTCGATCGTATTGGATAGACATAGACTAGATACATTTTCCTTGATCGTATTGGAGTTATATAGCTGAGAGATTTCTCCATCGCTGAGAGCACGGTTGTAGATACGGACTTCGTCTATTCCTCCATCAAAATTATATCATCATGCAGAATTAGCTGCCCCAATAACATAATCCGATGTATCATTATTACAATTAGAACTCGATACTAAGGTACTTGTTCCATCGAGGACTCAATTGACATATATTCTACTTACTGTACCACTTGGTTCAAATGTAGCAGCAACATGGTACCAAGTATTTGGCACAAGAGCAGTGGATCAATTAAAATTATTACATGCATGATATCCAAAATTAAGATATGAACCATTAAGTTGAATTCATACTCATGCTCAAGCAAGTGCTCATTTTGCCACAATTCACCTTACATTTGTATCAATCACATCAGCCCTAATCCATGCAGATAAGGTCAGTGGTCACGATTGATTAAATGTTGGTTGATTAGCTATTCTCACAATATCATCAATTCAATCGAGATCAACAGCATTAGAAATTCTACCGTTAGTAATAGTTCAGCCATTTTGAATAATACCATTAAATCCATTGCCGGCATCGTCTATCGCGTTACTCGCATCGAAGCTATAATGAGCGACGAGATCATCATTGATGGTAGTAGTCAGACCAAACCATGATTCGATATTGGGTGAGACTCACCAGTTGGTCTTGGATGTTCGTCATGCTCCGTTGGTCGATGTGTACAGGTCCATGAGAGCGTCACACTCATATGATGGGATATTGAGTGCTGTGTTGTAACATACTGGACGAGTCGATCATCTGACGATCGGTCTATGATGGAAGATATTGTTGGCCGTACTACTATCAACGATAGTATTATCATTGAGCGTAAAGCTACCCGTGGATGTGATTATTGTACTGCTTGTGCCAGCGCCTTTATATACAAAGATGGAGAGCATCTGACTGGTCCCAGGTGCGAGAACGTTATATGTGAGGGTAGGCGTACTCGTGATGAGTCAATTACTACCTGTAAAATCTACCCTGCTATTATATGACCAACGAGGGCCATTGTTGGTTACTGTGACATTATACTGCATCATATTACCACTGAGTAAGTCTCCGATTGCTACCACAGCTACGGCTACGTCACTAGCACACTTATTTTGAGTAGGCCACGATGATACAAATTTTGTATTGAGAAATGTGGTCAATCCAGTAGACAGTCCTCCTGTACCAAGACAGTTATTGTTCAGTGTACTCACTTGAGCTTGAGCTTGATTGGTCAATGATGACCAGATCAGTGTCAGGATCAATAGCATAACCAAGATGAGATACTCTCAGGTCCTCGTGATGTGATGTGTTTTTGTTTTGAACATTGTGCGTGCGTGGTAGAAGTGTAAAGTCACTGCATAATATGGTCTAGTTTACCCATTTTATACAGTTTATCATTAGATTCTAACCCTTTTGCAACCTTGTGTCAAAAAACACCCGTACGCTCGGATGCTTTATAATTATAGTGTATTGACATGTTTTATTCAATATACACTCGTATCATTAATCCTTGCTTTTGTAAACCTCCCCCTTCCCCTCCTTGACAAGAGGGGTGACTCAACTCAAAATGAACACAATAAAATTCAATTCATGAGCCTCCCTTGTCAAGGGGAGGTGGCGGAACGCCGGAGGGGTTTATTGAGGAGAAGTATATCCTAATTCTTTTTCTCTTATTTTTATTTCTTGTTCTATATTTTCAGCAACCTTATTACCATTACTCATCACTTCATCATTTGTATATCTAATTGTTTTGATTTGCAAATCTTCGAGATAGTTGTCTCTATATAGATCATATTCAGCATTGTGACTATCGCCATCTATCTCAATCACTAGTAATAACTTACTACAGTAAAAATCTGCAACGTAAGGTCATAGTGATTTCTGCCTGGTAAATTTGTATCATAGTGGTCTTTCGCTCAATATTGTTTTTCGTACTACCTTTTCGGTGTAGGTTGGGTGTGTACGATTATGACGAGCATATTCTCTATGTTGTTGTAGATATGGTTTGAATGGTAGTTCTTTTTCGGTCATTTTGAGATTTAAGTATACAACAATAATGGATTTAAAATTCTACTACCGTGATTATAAACCTCCCCCGTCCCCTCCTTATCAGGAGGGGTGACTCGACTCAGAATAAACATAATAAAAATCTAACCTGTGAGTCTCCCTTGACAAGGAGACCTCGGTGCCGCTCGACGGTAGATGGCATAAGCCAGAGGGGTTTATGAAACTAAACCCATCATACTCCAAATAAATCCAATTGCAAGAAAAAAAGGACGACCCACTGGATCGTCCCTATAAATTATAATTCCTATTGTAAATTAACCAGACCTGTAAGCCATGGTGGTATGACTCACTCAAGCTGATTATCTGACAGCTGAAGTATTCTGAGATTTGTAAGAGCTTGCAATGATACAGGTAGCTCCTTGCTGAGTGTATTACTTCATAGATATAGATTTTGGAGACTTATCATCCCTGACCATGATGCTGGGATCGATCCAGTAAATAGTGATGATGCTAGATTCAGTGATTGGAGTCACGTCATATTTGCAAATCATGTAGGCAACAATCAACCAATAGGGTTGCCTGGTATTGAGAAGTTTGTCAGTGTTGACATTCCATATATTCCAGATGGGATGTTCGTCAGAGCATTATTTGATAGGTATATGTCTACTAGTTTTGTGTTCGAAATATTGGCAGGAATCTGACCAGTAAGAGCACAAGTTTCACACCTCAACCATACCAAATTAGGGAACAATCCTAGATTTGGTAGCTGTCATGCTCATGGTTTACTATGAAAATCAATATGAGTCAGCCCTGTAAGATTAGTGATAATTGCTGGGATTGCACCGATAACATTGTTGTTGGTTCGGAAGTTAGCAGTCCACATTGCTGTACCAGCGGTTGTTAGCATGATTTTCCCTACGCGATTAGCAACCTGATCTACACCATGCCGGTTTTCGACGTTTGGATCAATACCCCATCATGTCCTGATGGTCCAGTTTGCTCCATTCATATTGTCGTAGATCGTCATCAGTGCCTTACACTCAGCAATAGATATGGTGAGGAGAGCGTCGTTACATACTGGATAGTTGGCGGCATCTACTGTAATCGTATCTGAGTAGGTATGATTGCTGACTACATCAGAGATGGTTGTGTCAGTGAGTGTTCGAGTACTGGCAATGTTGTTGTACAGCCCACCACTAAATCACGCCTTACCAATCGTAAATACTATTGTACCACTTACTCCAGGAGCCAGGATACCGAGGTTGATACCTGTCCTGGTCGCTCCAACAGTACTACTGCCTGTCACTATGTTGATCCTACTATCAGTCGTCAGTCACAATATCGTATTGTATGACCAACGAGATCCAGCATTAGTATAACGTAGAGTATAGGTCAGACTATTGCCGTTATCAAGACTTCCTGTTTTGGTAACAAGTGATAACTGGAGGTCTGTCTGACATATATCTTGATTTGTCCAGTATGCTGTAGATCACCATCGTCACTGTTGTCAGTTGAAGTTTGCATTCATGTATGATTGATTTCATCATGTCACATTGGTAATACCCATACAGTTTCCTCCTATCGTATTGGTATTTGTAGATAAAGCCAGGCCAGTCCATAATTGGAACCCAGTTGCTGGGATAGGTCCATCAAGTTGATTGTCCCATAATTGTAAGTATCTCATCGCAGTCATACCAGTAAACCATGATGATGGGATCTGTCCTGTGATCTGACTATTGAGGATCGTTAGGTTTTGAAGTTTATTGAGCGCTGACCATGATGCAGGGAGATTACCATTGATCTGAGCACTTGATAGAGATAGATCTCGAAGATTCCTCAATGCTGACCATGATGATGGAAGTGTACCCGCAAACTGATTTCATCGCAATACGAGTTGAGTAACTCAAGTCATAGTAGACCAAGCTGTAGGTAATGCTCCATCCAATCAGTTTACTTCTAGTCCAATATAATTAACTCAAGTTATAGTAGACCAAGCTGTAGGTAATGAACCAGTAAGTTGATTATATCATAAATTGATAGATTTAATAGCTGGCAAAGTAGTTGCCCATGCAAATGGCAGATTTCACTTGATACTATTGCTATTGAGAGCAAGAGCTATCACTTGATTGAGACCAGTCAATGGCGGAAGAGTACCATTGAGATTATTACTACTTAGGGCAATCTGTGTTGCACGACCTCATGCACAGGTTATACCAGTCCAATCACATGCAGTACGAGGAGTAGTGTCTCATAGGAACCTCCGGTTGGTCTTGTTGGTCCATGATGCGCCAGCAGTACTGTCATATAGTGATACGAGAGCCTTACACTCTGCAGGCTGCATATCAGTCACTGCATCACACATGACATTGACATCAGATGTGACTACCATCGTCGATGTACAGGTATTTGGTACTTGTACCACCATCGCAGGTGGTTGATCACCAGCTGTACTACATGGTAGTCATGAGATCTGAGGTGCTGTACAGTACTGCATTGGAGCTGGGATACTCACGATTTGGTTGACGTTGGTCAGTACCGTACCTGAGTATGGAGACGTCGTCGCCTGGACTGCACACCAGTTACCAGCAGAGATCGTACGATATGCACATGATAGTGTAGATAGTGCTGGGTTGTTGTAGTAGTCGAGTTTGTAGTTATATCCATCGACTGCACCAGAGATGGTATAGGTACCAGCTGCACTTGGTGTCCAGCTATGCGACCATGTCTTGAGTCACCAGTTGGTTCACTGATTGGTGATGGACTGGTTGAGCACTACCGCATTAGAAGTATTGATCGCTTGGATCTGACCGTTGGTACCATATCATCCGATGGACAATGTGACCGGCTGACCAAGTAGTATTGGTGTAAATGCTGCAGATGTATTTTCACAACTCGAGTATGGGAGATGCTTGATACCTGCATTGATATTGGTCTCATATAGACCATTATACAGCTCAAAACATGAAGTCTTCGCAGACCATGGATTGACGTCAGAGTTGACACTATTATGATATCATCACCAGTTTTGGTTGGCAAACTTATATCCATTTGGTAGGTTAGAATACTCGAGATAGTATCTACCTGCTGGCTGATTGGTAAATGAGTAGGTACCGTTGGCTGCACTGGTGGTGGTTGCTACTGCTGCCCCACTATTACTAATTGGGAAGTTAATCGCAGGAGTTGCTGCATCAATAGTATATAGTTGTGAGATTTCTGATGCAGTGAGTGCACGACCATAAGCACGGAAGTCATCGACTGACCCATACATACCGATACTATGTCACATTCACATACGAGCGTCAGGATTGATAATTCACTGGAAATTAACATTACCACGATATGCAACCAATACTCCATTGACATATATCATCATCTCATCATTGGCTATTCCATCTGCTCTACCGCTCCATGTTGCTGCTATATGTGACCATGTATTGAGTGGCATATATGTTGCTGTGGTGAATGTGAGATCATTACTACAACAATCAGTACCATTACCCATACGGAAGTAGAACGTACCACCCCACCAAGAGAACAATGAAATCCAGTCAGTCCAGTTCTCGCTACTAGAATCATGAGTCTGCCATAAGCCCCAATATACCTGTGATGGATTGACCCAAGCTGAAATTGTTCACTGAGTTGAGTTTAATCACTTAGTAGAATGTCTTATATATGCTGTACCTGCAGTACTAGTAGCTGCACTACCCATCTTACCGGCAGCGAATGTTGCACCATTATTGACTCAGTCATTACTATTGAAACTGTCATCAATCGTATTATTGGCATCAAAGGTATAGTGAGCAGCCAACTGATGGTTGAGTAGCTTGCCTCATGTGTTCACTGGAGCTTGAGCACTACAGGATCTGAGTGTCACAGTGACTCATCCTGTACCAGTCTCACCGTTATCATACAGACCATCGTTATCACTATCGATCCAGAGGCGTGATCAGATTGTACCACCACAGTTCTTCTGTGAGGTATAACTAGGATCAAATTTGGTAGATAAAATGGTAGATAATCACGCTGACATATAGCTAGATGCAGCAGATAGGCAGTTATTACCAATATATGATCCACCAGCATTGAGATTGGTCAGATTTGCAAAAGATAATGGTATTAGTCACTTTAGATTATTGCCTTGTAGGTAGATCTGCCTAAGATTGGTAAGGTTACCCCATGACGATGGGATTGGTCAAGATAAGTTATTATTATCATGAACAAGAAGATACTGTATTGCAGTCAATGACGAATATGATGATGGTAACACGCCGGAGAATCATGCATGCCCTAAGTGGACTGTATTGATATTTGGTGCAGTCGTAGGTAATACTGGAAGACTATTTCCACCAAAATTATTACTATACAGATACAAATAAGTCAGGTTAGTCCGGTTTGCAAGAGATGGTACTGGACCAGTAAATCCATTGCTATATATTACTGCTTGATTTGGATTAAGATTTGAGAAACTTGCAGGAAGATTTCATCAGATACCATTGCTATGTACTACAAAGTTCGTCAGTGCTGTCAGATTACCAATAGTAGATGGCAGTCATCACGTAAGATTAGGATTATATGCAATACATAACTCTGTGAGTCATGTCAGATTACCCAGTGACGTTGGTAGTGTACCGATCATATTATTGGTGGCTGCATCACCTCATCGTCCACATGGATGTGTTCACTGTGAAAGCTTCAAGCTTGTAACTCTATTTGAAGCCAATGTGACTCATCGCCAATCTGACGCAGTCGTAGGAGTAGCATCTCACAGTCACATCCAGTTGGTCTTGTTGGTCCATCATGAGCCAGCAGTAGATGTATAGAGGTCTACGAGAGCTCTACAGTCATTACGAGATATATCAGTCGCCGTACCACAGATCGCATAGTTTGGTATTGTGATGGTACCTGGAGACATAAGGTTGGAGCGGTTGTTGGCACGATCAGTGACAAATAAGCTACATCCAGGATATGTACCCGCAGCACCGATGACATCTATCACGAGAGATCACTTGTTGATCAGTCTGACAGGACTTGTATCTAGCGATGCACACGCAGTTGATCCAGTAAACGAAACATCTAAACCACTCAAGTATCCAGCTCCTGTCGTGCTGGATCATTCAGTCAGAGTAAAGTTGATTTGAACTACATCATCCACATTGGTGGCCATACTACCAAAGGTGAGTACTGGCGGCATGATATCTCATTGGAATCATGGCAAATAGTTGCCTCACATTGCGGTGACTCTTGATTGTACATTAGCTGGGATGATTGGATCATTATTACTATCACGATCAAAGTTTGCTCCATACACCATAAAGTGCTGTAGTGCTGATGTATTCCATCCACTCAAAAGAGCCGCAAGATTACCAGTAAACTGATTTGTATTTTGGGCAGTATTGATGATGAAGTGATTTGGTCATACCCACTGACTGAGTGTAGTTGGCAGTGGTCATGAGAGTTGATTTCACTGTAGTTGGAAGTTGACCATGTTGGTCATACCTCACCATGTACTAGGGATAGAACCCGTCAGACCTGCATAGTAAGTCGCAAAACTATTGAGATTTACTAGTGATCACCATGATGATGGTAGATTACCAATGATGATTTCTGCTCAGAATGGATTGACTCATAACCAAATATTGTTCAATGCTGTATTTTGTGCCCATGTAGTAGGCAATGATCATGATACTCTGGTATGGGAGATATTGATCGAGCGTAGTGCTGAGAAACTACTACCAAATGTTGGTAAATTACCTGATAGTTGAGTCCAGAACAAGATTGCTTCTTCAAGTTTTGTCAGGTTCCAGAAGTCTGATGGTATAGCACCGATCAATTTGGAGTTACCATTGAGCCATAGATATCTGAGTTCTGTGAGATTACTAAGGTTAGATGGGATAGTACCTGATAAGTTATTACCTCCAGCATCACTATAGGTACCACCATTTCACAGTTGCAATGATACTACACGATCAGTCGTAGGACTCGCAGTTTGATACAGATTTGTGATCTCTCCTGCAGTCAAACCACGATTGTAGATACGAACATCATCGATTGATCCACTAAATGTTGCATACCAGTTACGTCCAATGGAGTTGACTGGTCATCCATTGGATGTTATCGAAGCAAATCATCATAGATCTAATGTACCATCCACATACATATCCATGGTATTGTTAGACTTATTGACCCAAGTAAGGAAGTGCCGTTGACCATCAGCCACATTTCTTGTTCACCCCCATGCTTGTCGTGCTCAGTTATAATTATTATAGCTTATCTTACCATTCGATACTCATAATGCATTGGTTACGGGTCAACCACTATTATTAGATAAGACTGTTCCATAATTTGATGTAGTATCTGTAGTTCTGACCCAAGCTGATGTAGTCCAGTTTCCATTACCCAATGTAATAGTTGAAGGCAAAGTGACTCCATTTCATCATCCATTTATCGTTGCTGTGGATCATAGTCTACCCGATTCAAATGTTACTCCTGCATTGACAGTTGCAGCAGATGTTACTCACGCATCATCCGTCGCGTTACTCGAATCGAAGCTATAATGCGCGATCAAGTCAGACTCCAGCGATGTAGTAATACCATACCAGTTATCAGTATTTGGACTTGAGATCCAGTTGGATCTATTGGTCCATGATGGTCCAGCAGTACTACTATACAAGTTTGTCAGTGCTTCACATTCAGCGATCGTTGTGTTAAGTGCATAGTGATCACAGATAGCAGAGATATTACTCTTTTTGACTACTGTGGCATGAGTGGTACTATTGTTACCCGCATTACTATCGGTGATCGTAGGATCTGACACGGTGAATGTATTGGTTGCACTGGTCGCAGTGGTCGGACTACTCGCACTCTTGATGACAGAAATAGTCTGCGTCTGAGATGCTCATGGAGCAAGAGTACTATACATGATCGTAGGAGTTGCGCTATTGCCTGCTACGAGTCACTGCTGTAGGTTGACTGCGACACGAGGACTATATGCCCAGCGTGATCCAGCATTGGTCACTGCGATTGTGTACAGCATCCCATTGGATGAACTGACGTTACTGACTGCTGAGATAGATATCTGTAGGTCAGTGGTACACTGTCTCTGTGGAGCCCATTTGGCACGAGTATATTTGGTATCAAATGCGTTGACCTGAGCAGGTGTCAGATGTCCAGTACCGAAACAGTTATTATTCAAGTGGTTGGCAGTATATGCTGTATTAGTATTCCACGTCGCCATCTCTGGAGGTAGTGGTCCATCAATATTTGCTCCCTCCCAGTACATCTGACCAATATTGGTCAAAGCAGTAAGCCATGATGTTGGGATCTGTCAGTTGAAGTTATTATTGGCAAGATGCAGATATGTCAGGTTAGTCAATGCAGACCATGAAGCAGGTAGTGCGCCGATTGCATTGATGTTTTGTACTGACAGATAGTTTAGATTCGTCAACAACGACCAAGCAGAAGGTAGGGGTCAAGCAGTGAATAATATATTATTTATTGATAGACTTGTCAATGTTGTAGGTAGTGTCGATGGCAATGAACCGTTGATACCCAATGACTGTAATCATAGTTCTATCAGCTTCGGTAAGTTGGAGATCGTAGCTGGAATCGGTCCAGTAATACCAGCATTATTCACAATCTCGATAGCAGTCAGATTAGGTAATCTATCAAACACATTGGGGAATGTACCTATCATGTTGTTGGCACCTGTAAATCTGAGTTGTGTCACGCTCTGAGCTCACATGGTATTACTCAGATAGAGCTGATTGACTTCATCAAGACTGAGAGCACGGTTGAAGATACGGACTTCGTCCATTGCAGCATTGAGTGCTTGTGTTGGACTATGCTGAGATGCTCAGATCCATAGATCTGCACTAGGTTGTAGATTAACATTAAATGTGATTGATCCTGCTTGGACACCGTCAATATAGAGAAGCATCGTATTACCCGATCTAACGATCGAGAGGTGATATCGCTGTCCTACTGTTGGCGTAAAATTAAATGCTCACCTATATGCTCCCATTGACCAAATATAAATCAATCAGGCCGTTTCTTGACGAATAATCAGAGAGTTTCACCATGTACCATTTTCAAAATATGATGCAGTAGCCGTAGTAGGGGTTCAGTTCCACTTCGTCCACCATGAGTAGGTAAAGTCAGATGTTCACTTAGGAATATTGGTATTATTGATCACTACACGCTTGGCTGTTCCGTCAAAATTGATCGCGTTACCATATCTGCCAGCTACAAATGTTGGAGAGTTTACCAATGAACCATTATTAACTAATGGACCGCTATCGCTAGCATTATTAGTATCAAATGAATAATATCATATCAAACTATTTGCAGTCGTTACACCATGCCAGTTACCTACTGTGGTACCTGCAGACCAGTTGGTCTTATTGGTCCATGAAGCTCCACCCAGGTTGGTGTAAAAATCCATGAGCACTCCACACTGCTCTTGTGAGACAGTCAGATTGACGTTGTTACAGATTGGGAACGGATTGAGCTTGACAGAGAAGTTACCAAGATTGATGGTATTGGATACCAGTGATGCGCGATCTGTCGTAGTGAGTGTACAGTTGCTATATGCTGTGGTAGCGTTGCCACCTGGAGCAAACTGGAGTGTAATCACATTGGCTCATGCGCCGTTGGTCAGTGTACCAGCGACAGTGAGCTGACTACAGGTACCTCATCATCATACCGTCACCGTCTGACCACCACCGGCGATCGTACTACCCTCAGTCATATTGATCGTATAGCTCATAGTAGCAAAACTATAGATGCCAGCGAGTGGATTACCAGAGATCACTGGAGCTGTGACATCAGTTTGAGCACTAATATCCTTGGTTGCTCTTGCATTGTACCATGTGGTGATGGCTGCTGGGATGAGTGCATTATTACTCAGATCACGATCGAGATAGTTTGCATGAACATAAAAGTCTGTCAAATTAGTAAGATTACTAAGATTGGTAGGTAGGGCTCAAACTAACTGATTACCCTGTAGACCTAGATGCGTCAAAGCTTTCATATTACCCAACTCTGGTGGGATAGGTCCCGTAAGTTGATTACTACTAAGATACATCTGTACTGCTCATGTAAGGTTACCTAGTGTACTTGGAATAGGTCCAGTAAATTGGTTACCGTGAAAATAGAATACCCAACTAATCTTGGTAAAGTTACCCAACCATGATGGTAGCGTACCATTAAGCTTGGTAGCTCATCTCTGACTACTGAGTACCAGTGCTGTCATGGTATCGGCAAAGTTGGCCCATGATGCAGGGATTGGTCATGAGAGTAAATTACTATCCAGGTGGATATAGTTGATCGAATTCATACCAGCACCCCACGCAGATGGTAGGTTACCACTCAGATCATTGCCCCAGAGATACAGGTTGGTCAGATTATTGAGATTTACCATACTATCTGGGAGTGTACCGTTGAGACTTGTCTGTGTTGATTGGAATAGTACTAGGTTTGTCAGATTACCGATACCTGTTGGGATGGGACCAGTAAGTCCATCATTGTCCGAGAGTCCGAGAGTTGTCAAATATGGGAAGCTACCAATCGAAGCAGGTAATGTTCCTATCATATTGTTACCAATACCTCCATATCCACACTGCTCTGCTCATCATGCTGTACGGTTGATACAGATGGCAGACACACGCTGATCTGAGCCAACAGTGACGGTTTGTATACCAAACCAGCTATCGATATCTGGACTCGTGCCCCAGTTAGTCTTGTTTGTCCATGAAGCTCATCATGCACTCGTATACAGATCCATGAGAGCAGTACATTCAGACTGAGGTACGGTACGAGCAGGATTATTACATATTGGATATGGTGAAAACGTAGCTGTAAAATCTCCTAGTCTGACTGCATTGGATGTATTTGATCCACGATCGGTGGTAATGAGATAACATCATGCATAGCTACCCTGAGCTGCAATATTAATTGATCTTTCGTTATACAGGTTTACTACTTCAGCAGCGCTGAGTGCACGGTTGTATGCACGGAAATCATCCAGCGTACCATCTAAGTCACGAGCATGTCCATAGCCCAAAAGACCTATCGGATTAATCGATCACTGCAGGTTTGCAGTACGAGTTCATACTAGTCTACCATTGACATAGATATTCATGGTATCATTGACTAGTCCGTCAGCATTACCCTGCCATGTAAATGTAAGATGATTCCATGCACTAGGAGTGATATAGACAGTAGGACTGATAACAAGGTCGTTGCTACAACAGCTAATACCATCACCCATACGGAAGTAGAGATTTTCATTGGTCCATGAGAACATCGAGATCCAGTTTACTGGATTGACGTCTCCATTATGCGTCTGCCAGATACCCCATGATGACAATACTGTAGGCCTGAGCCAGACCGAGATTGTACCATTGGTAGGACTTAGCCCATTGGTAGAGTGTGAGATGTATCCACCAGCAGCACTCTCTGCAATTCAGGTTGTGATACGACCTCCTGCAACATAGGAGATATTGATAGGAGCTCAGTTATTATCTCATCATGCATTATCTGTTGCACTACTTCCTTCAAATCCATAGTGAACGATGAGGCCATTATCTGGATTAAACTGAGATGCTGCTTGAGGAAGGTTTTTGCTATTGAGTGCATTAGGAGTGACTAATAGGTTAGAACATGTGCCACCGCCTCACACAGATACTGCTACGCCAGCTGTCGCAAAGTCAGATCACTCAACTACAGGATCAAAGACAGAGATACGGTTAGTGTCAATAGCAGTAGGTAGATCAGTAGACTCAGTCACAATTGGGTCATAGTAGTAGAATGCCGTACCACCATCAGTGTAATTAATAAATACACGAGGGTTAGCTCATACAGCAGCATAGGTCTTTCTTACAGTGATTTGTTTCCATGTTGTATCAATATTGTATACTTGCGGAACTAATCAATCATTAGTATTATCACTCAGTGCAGGATTGATAGTACGAGTACCAGCCGTTGTACGAGCCCAAAACGATAGTGTATATGTTTTACTATTTTGGAAGGTGATACCATGATCTCCATTGTCATATCCGACATGATATGGAGATCATCATAGCAATATAGCCTCCACATTACTACCATTTGGTCATGTAATGATCGCTGTAGACATAGGTTGACCATTGTAGTTGAATAATGGATATGCTGGCAGACGCTTCGCATTTGTTCCGAGGAGTGGCGTAGTGATGTCTCACTGTCATCAGATGAGTTTATAGTTTGTTGGGTCATTGTTATATACTACAATATTGTTCCACCATGTTTGTAATGCTGGAGAGATGAGCGCGTTGTTGCTTGCATCACGATCCAGATAGTTACTACTTACACGGAAGATGATACTTGCAGTACTCATATTAGCAAAGTTTGCTGGGATTGGGCCTGTAAATCTATTACTATCCATATATAAATATCTAAAGGTGGCAATATTTGCCATCCAGCTTGGTAGTGGTCAACTGAACAGATTAGAGTGAATATAGTAGTGTGTCAGGCTACTACTATTAGACAAAGTTGGTGGAAGCCCCTCGATCTGATTTCACTGAATCTGGAAGGCTCTCATTTGAGGGAAAGCATTGTTGAAACATGTTGGCATGGTACCATTGAGATTATTACCAGCAATATATAAGTCCTGTAAGCTAGTCATATTGCAGATCCAAGCAGGTACTCATCCGGCAGTAAACGGATTATAACCAATATAGAAATACTGTAGGTTAGTCATATTACCCATCCATGATGGGATAGGTCATGTAATACCATTACTGTGGAAAAAGAATACCCTGAGCGTATCATTGAGCGCAGTCATATCTGGTAGACTGGTGGTATTGGGATTTCCTTGGAACTGAAGCTGATTGATTATTGGCAAATTAGCAATCTGAGATGGTATACCGCTAATTTGAGTATTGAAGCCATA
This sequence comes from bacterium, assembly GCA_043720715.1. Taxonomy (GTDB): domain Bacteria; phylum Patescibacteriota; class Gracilibacteria; order Absconditabacterales; family Absconditicoccaceae; genus JAYSSF01. Next base: position 31,035 of record JAYSSF010000090.1, on the reverse strand, counting down.
CAGGTAAGACATCTTTGCCATACCTCAGATCGTGGTAGGCAGAGATCAGTTGACTGCTGTATAGTGGAAATACAGATGTGTCAGCTCATCCAACTGATCAATTGTACTAGGAATAGGTCCAGTCAGTCACCCATTTTCACTCAGATACAGTGTTCTTAGCATGGTGAGGTTACCGATACTTGCAGGTAGAGATCAGTTGAGATTATTGACCGACAGATCCAGGTTGATGACACGACCAGCAGAGATGGTTACTGACTGCCATGTACTCACGTCAGTAGCAGAGAGCCAGTTGGCTTTGCGAGTCCAGTTGGCCCCAGCAGTGGCTGTATAGAGGTCTCATAGAGCTTCACAGTCTGACTGGATTACGTTGGTAGTAGGATTGAGACAGATCGGATATGCACTACCATTGGCAGTACCTGCATGAGATTTACTATTGTTGGCTGGCGTAGGGTCACTAGTAGATGTATCTGCTACAGCAAACGTATTGGTATAGTTGATCGTCGTGCTACCTACTCATAGCTTATTGACGATGATCGTCTGTACAATAGTCTGTCATGCGGTCATCTGACCAAGATTGATCGTCTTAGTACTATTGGAGCTATCGTTAAACTGGAGACCATTTGTCAATGTAATATTGAATTTCGGATCATAGGCGATACGAGGTCCATTGTTGCGGATCGTCACAGTATAGGCGATCTGACTTCCATTTTGTAGGGTACCCGATGGAGTAGCTGATACTACCTCCAAGTCAGTACCACAGGCTTTTTGGTTTCTCCATTCCCAAAAACTATCGCCAAGCCAGTGACTAAATTTAGTATCCATATAGTTTCTTTCTCCAACAGTCAGAGATCCATTATAAAAACAGTTATTACCTAACATTGATCACCATAGATTGGTGTCGAGACTGGTCATTGCTTGGAAAGTGGATACAGGCATCACTCATTCGAGATTATTATTACCAAGTCACAACCTTCTCAACTGTGTCATACCCGCCCATGAGCTAGGTATTGCTCATTCGAGCTGACTACTTCGTAGATAGAGATACTGCAGATTTGTTAATGAACCATAGCTTACTGGCAAAGTTCCCTTGAACATATTATCCTGTGCTTCAAAATTCCTGATTGATGCTGGTAATGATGGGAGTGAACCAGTAAATCCATTTGTGTTGGCCCAAAGATATTGTAAAGTAGGAATTGTAATATTAGGCAATGTAGTATTACTCATACCATTAGCGCTAATATTGAGGTGAGTGAGTTTATTAAGGTTATTGATTGTAGATGGTACTGATCATCATATAGATGGATTACCACCAACATGTAATTGAGTCAGATTTGTCATCTTGACCAACTCAGCAAAAGGATTACCCACGATGCCTGCACTATTCAGATCAATATAGAATAGTGATGGATTATATGTCAGAGTCGGTACTGATGTATTCAGATTATTACTACTTAAGATCACGTATCCAATATTGGGTAATGAGAAAAGCTGACTTGGTAGTGGCCCAGTTAATCATGGATTATTATTTAAATGGAAATAGTACATTGCTGTCATATTAGACACTGTAGATGGTATAGGACCAGTAAACCCATTATTATACAGACCAAGCCATACAGTTCTATTCCATGATCATAAAGCATTGAGGTTACCAGTAAATCCATTGCTAGGCATCCAAAGAGTAGATGGGCTCATTTGGGTTATATTTGCTGGCAATTGTCCCTTTAGGTTGACGTTACTATGTACTACAAGATTATTCATCAGCCTCAAGTTACCAAAGGTGGAAGGCAATCAACCTACGAGTCCAGGATTATACGCAAAACATAAAGCATCAAGTGATCACAAATTACCCAATGACGCAGGCAAGGTACCTATCATATTGTTGGTAGCTGCGTCAGTTCATCGTCCACATACACCGTTTGGATTTAGATTTAGTGATCTAACGGTGTTTTTAATCTCATTACTATTATATAACTGTGCTATCTCTACAGGAGTGAGAACACGATTATAGACGCGCACATCATCCACCATTCATTTGAATGGATACCAAGCACCCTCATATCCGTCTCCGATTGAAAATGTATTACTATATGATAGCGTACCTGGTTGTGATTGTGAATTACTAAGGGCTCCATCTACATATAACCTAATCGTTGAACCATCATACGTCATTGTCACAAAGTACCAGGTATTATCAACATATGCATTACTTGCACTTTGAATACTTTGCTGTACTCAGTTGATATTGAGTGACCACATAATATACCCATCACTCCTAAACGCAGCATAAGGAAGCCACTGTCACATAAACATATTGTATGCATTGGTAGATTGTTCTCTATTGATCCACGCAGACCATGTGATGTTATTGCCAGCTGCTGCCGTACTAACTGTAGTGACTCTACTATTTGATAATCCATCAAATCTGGCAGCATTACCAAATTTACCAGCTGTAAATGTAGTACCTCATACGATCGTACCATTGCGACCATTACTACTCTTATCAACCACAGTACTATCATCAAACGTAAATCTCATAAATGGACCGTCCGTGTATGATGCCGTAGTAACTCCAAACCACGTACTTATATCAGGATTTGTTGTCCAATTGGTCTTGTTGACCCATGAGACACCATTAGTGCTTGCATAGAGGTTATTGAGTGATTCACATTCTATTGTTGGCACCGTCAGAGAGCTATTATTACACATGGTATAACTACTTCATCTTACAGACGTGATGCTCGTTACCGTATTATTACCAGGTGTTGGATCAGAGATTGATGCATCTGATAGGACAAATGTATTGGTTATATTGTTGGTACCAGCAGTGACACTACCCTTAGTGACGGTAAATGTCAGAGTCTGACTAGCTCCAGGAGCAAGCGTACCATACACGAGTGTTGTGCTACTCGCCACGAGACCTCCTGCTATCGAGACCGCTACATGAGGTGCATATGCCCAGCGAGATCAGTTGTTGTTGACTGTGACACTGTAGGTAGCAGTATTACCATTGACCAGATCTCCAGCAGTGATCACTGCTGATGTGATACGGATGTCAGTAGCACACGCTTTTTGCGTTCTCCAACCATATGCTGCTGCATTGTTCCAGGTAGCAGGATCAGTTCCAGCAAAACGAGAATTAAGATGAGTCAGTAGCGTTCCTCATACATGACCTGTACCCATACAGTTGCTCGAGATCACACTATTCCATCATGCGGAATCAAGCAGTGTCCATGATTCCACTGTGCTTGGTATTGGCCCATCCAGATTATTATTATGCGCCATAAATGATCTCATTTGCGTCATCGATGACCATTGAGTAGGTATTGTTCAGTCTAATTTATGATTAAATACATAGAATCCTCTTAGATTAGTCATGCTCGACCATGATGCTGGGAGTGTACCATTAAATCCTACACCATTGGTAGGTGAGTTGGCATCAAATGTCTGAAGTTGTGTCCAAGTAGACCATTGAGTTGGAATAGTACCTCATGGAGTGGTAGCATAAATCCAAAATCCAAGCATCTGTGTCCAGGTAGACCATGCTGTTGGTAGTGTTGTATTAAGATTCACATTATTTGCTACATTGAAATATCTCATTGCGGTCAATGTTGACCATGCACTTGGTAGTGATCCACCGATATTATTATTTACAAAACTAACATCTGTGAGAGCAGTCCATGCCCCAGCAGGAAGCGTAGGTAGTGTACCTCCCATATTATTGGATCAAAGACCAACAGAAATCAAACGTCCACCAGCACAAGCCACTCCAAACCAGTCACATGCTGTCGTCCATGTAGTATCTCCGTTGAACAGCCAGTTGGTCTTATTGGTCCATGAGGCTCATCATGCACTATTGTACAACGCAATCAAACCATTACAGTCAGCTGCACTCATATCACTTACCAGACTATTACAGATTGTAGCCTCATTCATAATGGTGATATTTTGTGTACAGGTATTGTCAGTTCTCACCAGTGATGACTGAGGAGCGTCGATAGGAGCTGTACAGCCGTTACTTAGAGTTTGGGCTGGTGTACAGTATGTGATAGGACTGATTGTAGTCGGTGAACTATTCATATTGACACTCGATCAGATAAACGGAGCCAACGCTGTCCTCTCTGCACAGAATACTCCAGCACTGATTGTTCTATACATACAGGAGTTTGTATATGCTGCAGGATTGTTGTAGTAGTCGAGTTTGTAGTTATATCAGTCGATGGACCCATTGATTGTCCAGGTACCGATTATACTACTACTCATACTTGGAGACCGGTTGTAGACTCAGGGTGCTTGAGTATTAGATCATCATCATGCGACATTGGTTCATGCGAGACTAGCATTCTGACCATATCATGCCAGTGTGGCTGTGAACGAGACACCGGGCTTCTGGTATCTATTGGGTCAGACAGTGATAACATTGGATAAAGTCAGACTATCACAACTACTATATGTCTGAGTAATCACTCATGCATCCATACTATTGTCTGTACTATTACTGGCAAAGTTTTCACATCTTGTTTTACCAGAGTGAGGATGAGCATCAGAGTTGGTGGTAATATTGGTACCATATCATCCAGCATGCTGAGGTGCAAATTTATATGATGATGATGGCAAAAATTCGACGTAATATACTCCTGGTGCTACCGTAAAATTATAAGAGCCTCATGCGTTAGTAGTTGTGGTAGCAATTACGGTACCATTGTAATTGGTTGGTGGCTGAGTACCAGCTCCGTAGATCCCGCCACAAGACTTCAACGTTACTGTTACTGATCCGAGACCTACTTCTCATTCATCTTGGATACCATTATTGTTGGCATCGATCCATACTCTATCGCCCACCAATGCTGCAGGTACTCATGCGATAAATGTGACAAAACTAGCATTATTGATAGTTACTCATGCTGCAGTCCATCTTCCGCCAACGTTGGTCGCAGGATAGATCGTCGAGTTGGAGAAATCAGTATCAGTATCAACAGCAACATAATACTGATTTGATGCATGAGTTGGCAACTGACTGGTAGGAATTGAGATCGTAGTAGTATATGCGTCAGTAGGTCATGTCTTCTGTACGTACCACATACGAGCGAGTCTCACCATATTGATCGGAGCGTTGGATGCTGTAGATCACCATGACATCCCACCATTGTCGTCTCCCATCATCAGATATTGCTGATTCGTTAGTGTTGTAGAGGCTTGGATTTTGAGCGTTGTATTGGTAGTTGACTCACTGGTTGTTGAATTGAGTCTGCTAGTTGTATCACGTCCAATACCAAAGATACTATTATTGTAACTTGCATTGGTAGCAGCGTTCCATACGAGCCCATTGGAAGTATTGTATAGGTTTGTGTTACTTGTGTGCGGAGCAATACCATATTTAATCATAAAATATGATTCAATTTGATTTTTCTGTGCAGAGCTTAGTATCTCTGTGTCATATCATCTAAAAATCAAAGATTCGGCCAATGATCCATTCATTCTTCACCGATAGATATTAGTAGATACTCCATCCCATCATCATGCTCGTGATTGATTGGTGGTCTTGGTAGCAACGAGATTGCCGTTGACTTTTATCTGAGCACCAGCTCCTCCATTAGTTGTACTTGCATATAACGCCGATATTAAGTTCGGCTTGTTCCAGGTAAAGTTTGTACTTGCTACGGTCGTACTCACAGTTTTTCCATCACCTGCTCACCCGTATAGAAATTGGATGTTACCACCATTTTGTACTTTAAGTCAGATATTCTTATCACCATCGTGCTGCTCTTGAAAGATAATATGACTCATATCGCCTGCTGTCGCAAGAGACACGACACTAAAAATATGGAAAAACATCCTTCCTCAGTTTTTAGGCTCAAAGATATTACTACCAAGCATAAATCTATCATTACTTTCTGCTGGGTTATAGGTGAAATTTATCACTGGCAATCCGTTGATTCCGTTTGCAGTATATACAGGATAAAGACTTGAATTTCAATATCATCCTACCAAAATATTACTAGGATCTACGGTTGATTGTCGCTGAGATACCAGATTGGATGATTGCGTAATACCCGCACTAGCAGAAAACCAACCTCTTGGTCACCAACTATCAAATCAATGTACAAATGAGCCCAATAGCATATATCATACTATCAAAGTAATGATTCAGAAATAGAATCTACAAGCAATGTTTTTTGTTTTAATCATGGATGTAGAATTAGCGCAATAATATACCTTATATCATATCGATAGTATCTATCACACACAAAAAAACAGCAATCACACAACTAAATCATCACGACACGACAGGTCAGATGTAATAATAATATTGACAAATATATTATGATAATAAAAGTAATCTGACCCAACTCATGTTCTGCTTGTAATTGGGGAGAAATTGGATATTTTCATGTCAGTATCATCAGCATCCACAGCACTCGTCATTGCGAGGCACGAAGCAATCCATTGAGCTGATGATCTTAAAAAATAAATGCACTAGATAAACTGGATTGCCACGTCGCTTCGTACGTAGCTCTCAAGTTTATCCCGATAATAATCGGGACAATGACGAGAACACGATAAAAACTTTATAGCAACAGCGTATACACTAAAGCATCTCGATGCTCGTAAGAGTGCTAACTTCGTGTCGCCCGAGAGGGTGCAAACCTTTATAAATTCACATTATTTATACAATGAACTCAAACAAGCAATTTCCACTAGAAACCATCGTCTCATGGGCAAAACGTAAATGATTCGTCTATCCAAACTCAGATATCTATGGCTGACTTGCCAATGCGTGGGATTACGGTCCATATGGTGCCGTCCTCAAGAAGAATATCTCAGATCTGTGGGTCAAGCATTTTACTGCTGATAGAGATGATGTAGTGTATATGGATACAGCTATCATTGCTCATCCTACAACATGGGTAGCGAGTGGTCACGTAGGATCATTTGCAGATGCGCTCATTGATGATCGTGTGACTGGTCAGAGATTCCGTGCTGATAAGATTATTGAGGCATATATTGAGAAAAAGAGAAATAAAATGCTGGAAAAAATTAATAAAGAAAATGTAGATATTGAATATGAGTATGAAATAGATCGCTTTCATGATAAAGACTGAAAATATCAAGAAGTTATGATAGATCAAACTATCACAGGAATGCAAGTTAAGTGATGAGATATAACAGGATATGGAGATAAAATTATGAACATAGAGAAAGAATTAGCCAAAGAAATGAAAGATAAATATAACTTTAATAACCTTTCGCCTGAGGCACGAGGCAACGACTGAATGTATAAATTTATCGTGAACGAAATTCCAAACAATCCCGATACAGGTAAGCCCGCTGACTGGACTGAATGTAGAAACTTCAACCTCATGCTCGACACGCACCTATGACCAGTCGCAGATGATGCCAACAAGGTCTATATGAGACCTGAGACATGTCAGTCGCTCTTTACTGATTTTAAGATGGTATGCGATACCACGAGGAACCGTATTCCATTTGGTCTTGCACAGATAGGTAAAGCATTTCGTAATGAGATTACTCCTGGACAGTTCTTGTTCCGTACTCGTGAGTTTGAACAGATGGAGATCGAATATTTTGTCCCTGCAGATCCTGATGAGGCAATGAAGTTTTTTGATCAGTGGAAAGCTGACTCATGGCACTACTGGACGGAAGTCATCGGTATCAACCCTGATCATCTCAGATTCAAAGATCATGATAAACTCGCTCACTATGCAGCAGCTGCTACTGATGTAGAATATGCTTTCCCATGGTGATTCTGAGAGGTACAGTGAGTACACAACAGAACCAACTTTGACCTCACACAACATCAAACCCATAGTGGCAAAGATATGCAATATATCGACCCGAAGACTGGTGCAAGATACATCCCATGGTGCGTGGAAGCATCTTGGGGATTAGGTAGACAGACGATGGTAGCGATGCTCGAGTTCTATGACGAAGAAATCCTCGACAAATGAGAATGACAGACTGATACCAGGATTGTTGTCAGATTTCCATTTGCTCTAGCTCCTGTGAAGTTTGCCGTATTGCCATTATTGGAGAAGTCTGACGAGATGGTAGCCAAAGCTCGCTCATTGCAGAAGATCTTACGTCAAGCTGGTTATACCTGTGAGTATGATGGTAGTGGCGGTATCGGCAAGAGATACCGCAGACAAGACGAGATCGGTACTTCATACTGCGTCACCATTGATCACCAAACACTCGAGGACGGCACAGTCACAGTCAGAGATCGTGACACGATGGAGCAGCTTGGTGATGACGGTAGGATGACACTCGAGGAGCTCATCATGCTTGAGATCAATATCCTCGGCGATGATTGCGGAGATGATTGCGGAGAAAAAGTGTGTTGTGGTGGAGGTTGTGGGTGTCATTAATAATTTATCTAGATTTTTTCGATGAATAAAACTTCTACAGAATTTCATAACTGGATTGAAAAAAAGATTGATATTGAATTTTCACCCGCTAAAGCTAACGATGTTATTGTTTGAGAGTTTTGGCGATACTATGAGGGCATGAACGTTTGAAATGAAATTTCAAAGGACTGAGAATTTAAAAGAGCATCCATTATTTTAAACAATAATCTTGGCAATAATTTAGTATTAATTGCCCCACTAACTACCAAATACCATAAATCACAGGACAATTATTGCATAGAAGTCCAAAACTATCAAAAATATTGAATTAGGTCCTGAAATGTCGTACTTAATAAGATAAAATTAATAGATAAAAGAAGACTCAAAGGTAAAATGACCAAGGTAAGAGCATCTATAAAATTTGTAAATTATATTCTCGAAAAAGTCACTTTATTAATTTTTTGAATAAAAAAATAGCCCTATTTTTCAATAGGGTAGCTGGAACACTTGGTTCCCCAAAGTTAGAGTTTCCCCTAACAATTGAAGGAAGTATAACCAAAAACAATGAAATTGCAAATCAAAAAACTTAAAAAAGATATCCCTGATTATAGTGCATTATACTTAGAACTAGAATTAACTCACGCCTTAAGATAATGCACTACGTAGTAGATTTCATAGACAATAGTATTCCTATTTTTATGTGAAATCTACTATATTTGGCTCCCCACCATCCTAGCTTTCTGCTTGTTCCTTATCCTTGTCCTGTACCATGTACAAACGCTTCACCGTCCCACAGCTCACACAGATCTCCAACCAGTTTCTCAACAATCTGGAGGGAATTTTTAAGAAGGAGCGTGTCTATACGTTTAAAGATCTACTTAAAGTACTATTTAAGCAGTGAAATGAGGTGATCTATCGACAGTGAAGTGAACCAAGTTTTAGATTTGTCAGACAAAAGGACGACACGATCACCATCACTGATGAAAAAGATAGAATCGAAGTAATCCTCGATGCTGACGGGATCAATGCCCTCAATGCCGTATGCAAAAAAGACACTAGCAAAATCACCAAAAACAATAAGTCAGTCTTGGAAATACTCGTGGAAGCCTATCAAGCTGGAGAGTTCCGTACGATCTTGGATAAGCCATATCTCGTGTATGATATCGAGACACTCTACGCGACCAATGACCTCAGATGACTTGAGTTTGAGCTGTGATACGCAATTGTCTCAACTGACACCAACGAGGATTTTCATAAGAATTTTAGATACGTCTGACCTGACTGATTGCGCAAGTTTGTTGATTTTTGTATGTCATTTGATGGATATATTGTGTGATTTAACTCTCTGGCATTTGACAACCCGGTGATCGCATACAATGCATGACTCGGTGAAGAGGAAATCGAATATCTCAATAGCAAATCGATTGATCTGTTTATGTTTATCTGGAATATAGCCAATCGTAGGATCGGCCTCAATAAAGTCGCCACGTGACTGGTGGGACTCGTCAAAGTACTGGAATGAGGATGACTCGAATGAGCGAAGTTATTGCTGGAATACAAAAAAGATGGAGACCTCAAAATCCTCAACAAAGTCAAAAAATACTGCAAATGAGACGTGGAGATGACACTAGGTACACTGCTCTACTTCCTTAAGTATCTCGAGTTCTATCTCGACGGCGAACACTATACCTATACAATTGAGGAGTTTGTCGCTCATAGTATAAATAATCGTAACAAAAAAGAAGCCGCACTCAACGATGCAGCCGCTCAACAAGAAATGGGGATGTTTGGGTAAGAACTATAGTAGATTTCACATAAAGATAGGAATACTATTATCTGTGAAATCTACTACGTAGTGCATTATCTTGAGGCGTGAGTTAATTCTAGTTCTAAGTATAATGCACTATATTACTCACCACGATCGAGGGTATGATGCTCTTGATCTTCAAGCAACATGATTTGTTGTAAGTCATCAAATGCTGGCTGCTCAACTTGTTGTATAATTCAGCCAATAATAAGCTTCTTCCCTACGTCTTTATTGCTCAAATAAACACTATTGGTTAGATATTGTTGGATTTTTCCAAAAACATCACTAGACATAGGCACGCCTGATATTTTCTCCTGAGTTGGAAAAACATTATTCTCTTGATAATAATCTATCATATATTCTAAGGCTTCCCAAGATCATTCTTGTGACATTGTGTCATATAGCGATTGAGCTGTTTGCTCATTTTTTTTCTTTATATTCTCAGCTGTCTGATTACTTTCACGTACCTCTTTAGCGACTATTTGCTTCTTTTTTGCTTCTTTTTTCTCTCTAACAAAATCCGAAACATCAAAACCTAAATTTCACATCAATAATTAGTAAATAATAAATAAATTTATCTTATAATATATAATTTGTATCTTAAGTCAATCTGGTTTTAGTTATTATTTTTACTACTACGCAAACTCTCGACAAAGCTGATGATCTTCTGTTTGCGGACATATCCTAGCTTCTGCTTGGAGATAAAATAAACCCCTACTCTGACTGTATCACGATCCAAATAGTCGATGGATAACTTATATCTATATCCGATGTATGACTTGATATGACCGACACTTTTGGCTCATCTCAATGGTAGGTAGCCATCCAAAAACTCAGTCAGCTTGACCAAATATTCATCCAGATTCATCGGGAAATCCGCATGATGATAATAGACCAAGCATTCGATTTTGTTATAAGCTTGAGGACTATAGTCTACCTTAATGATAGGGTTTTCTCGGACTTTGTTGTTAGGAATGATAAACAGTTCACCAGTATGCTCACCAGTATTGTTTCTCCCTGCGATTCAGATATATAGCGGTTTGATATAGATGATCTCTCATTCTCATAGCTGACCTACTCTGATGGTATCTCACACCTCGTAGTTGGCAGCCAACATCCAGTAGATACCAAACGAGAGGATGATCGACTGAAATACCAACACCATCGCTCACGTCGTAATTGCAAAAGCCTGAAACACATTGTCCTTGGCATATGTCACGAGCAAAAATGCCGCAATGATAGTGGCTATCACACGATATACATCCAACAGCTGAGCACGCTTATAGTACTGAAGATAGTTGTCGCTTTGCTCTTCGTTGCTCGTATGCTCAAATGGCTTGAGGATTCTTTTTCTATAGGTGAGCTTGATGTAGGCTGTCACCACATAGATTATCAGCAGTATTCATCAGATAGTCAACTGATATCAATGCATATAAATTCGGTTTATCATTGATAATACTTATGAATGAAGAATTGCTTGGAGCTTATCAATTTCTCACTGGATCTGCTCATCGGTGATTTTAGTGAATAGATATCACTCAAGAGGAATAATTGGTCAAAATCCTCCGCCTTCGGCACCTCCTTTATACCCTCAAGGGGCACCGAAGTCAAGGAAGAATCTGGTGAGGCGAGGATCAATTTCTTGATAGATAGAATCTCAAGCAGCGAAGATGGATATAATCTTCTTACTCGTGCTCGGGAGGAATGGGGCAAGTAGCTGTGCAGCACAGATCAGAGCATGACATGCCACCGATACTATCTGAATTGCAGCAGTCACATCAGTTTTGGCTACTGTCCGTGGAGTGGTATCATTGAGGTACTTGTTGATTGCGCGGAATAGATCAATCGATGATCCAAGTGACTCTCTGATGCGGAACTGTCACATCGAAGCGATGATACTATCACGAGTTACTCATACCTGATCAATCAGTGCTTGGTCGAGTCCTGATAAACTAATATCGGCAAGATTGAGTAGTAATCCATCGTTATACTTGACGAGAAGTGTGGTTAATCTCGATACCAAGTTTCACACGACATCAGTCAGATTATTACAATTATCCTGAAACTCTTTTCGGTAGAAATTACTGTCTGACGTCTCCGGGATGATCATCGTGAGATAATATCTGACAAATTCTGGGTCATAATCACGAGTGATATCCTCAGCCCAGATTGCATATCCACGAGAAGTGGAGAACTTTTTGCCTTCCAGATTTAGGAACTCATTGGCTGGGATTTGGGTAGGGAGGATATACTTCTGATCCGATACCTTGTTATATGCGATGATCTGACTTGGCCGTGAGATACTGTGAAATACTGTGTTATCCTTGCCGATAAAGTGAATCAGCTCTGTCTCAGGGTTTTGTCGCCAGTCTGCTAATTCTCCTTTAGCTGTTCCCTTTAGCTTTTGCTGATCCAAATAGCGTTGTGTAATCGAAATATACCCCAATGGTGCCTCAAACCATACATAGATCGTCTTATCTTCATATCATGCGAGTGGTACTGAGATGCCACATTTGACGTCTCTGGTATAGTCACGAGGATGGAGATCGTCCTTGATCCACTTGTCCAATGCGGTCGATACGACATTTTCCTTTCGCTCTCCCCTTTTGCTTTCTAATCGTTTTGCCACATCTCATTGCAGCATTTGAAGCTGGAATTGAAGATGCTTAGTAGACTTCATGATCAAATCTGTCCCACCACAAGTCTTACATGATGGGTTGATGAGCTCTTCTGGTGTGAGCATACTACCGCATTTTTCACATTGGTCCCCGTTTTGTCACTGTGCGCCACACTTGGGGCAGGTACCAGTGATATATCTATCAGGGAGGAATTTCTGACATGTTTCGCAGTACATCTGCTCGCTTGATTTTTCAAGCAATAGGCCTTGTTCATAAATTTTGTGGAAAAAATCATGGCTGACTACTTCATGTTCTGGTGTATCTGTCCCATCAAAGAGATCAAACTCAATACCCAGTGATCTGAAATTCTCACGATAGATATCACGATAGTGAGTCACGACTTGTGAGTAAGTCCGTCATAATTTATCAGCTTCCATCTCGATACCCACTCCATGATCATCAGTACCGGACACGAAGATCACATCGTCTCCCATCATACGAGACCAACGCACATAGATGTCAGCTGGTAGATATGCTCATACTACTCTACCCAGATGTAATCTACCATGTGGATATGGGAGTGCAGAGGTAATGATTTTTTTGCTCATATGATAGAAAAGTAGTAACACATAAAATATTTCTTGCAATTTAGATTTTTTTGAGTATACTGATGACAATTGTTAGGGGAAACTCTAACTTTGTGGGAACTAGTATTCCTGTCTACCCCGACTTGTCGGGGCGTTTTTTTATTTCAAAAGTAGTTCCGAGTAAGCAAAGATAACTTTTCTTGTGAATCAAACTCAGATCTTAACTTCTGAAACCTTTCCGAATAATCTTTTCTTATCAATCATTTTTATTTGATTTACTATAATTCTTGGATTTTTTAGTCAATATTTTTCATAGTTCATAATTTCAATGTAATATCTTTCCATTCGCTTGTGATATTTTGTTGTAATTGGAGCAACAAGAACCAATCCATTTCATAGATTATTATTGAGAACTAGGCAAACTCTTTTGAAATGTTTATCTTTTGAAATTTCATTTCCAATATTCATTCCATCATAATATCGCCAAAATTGGCCAATCTCAACACTATTTTTGAAATTACCTCAAAATTCAACTTCAATTTTCGTATCGATTCGCTTACGAAATTCTTCAGGAGTTTTATTCATCTATATCAAAATACCCATTATCTCGTCCTTTTCAAGGATAAATTTATATTTGACATATTATGTATTTATATATATAATAACAATAATGTACTACATCTAAATTCTCTCACTTTACTCCCTCTCACGACCAATGAACCAACACTACCGTATTCACGAACACATGATCACCATGCGTGCACTACGAAATCGTACCCACGAGTGAGATTTTCATGGTATCGAAAGGATTATCATGGTATTTGTATTGTTGCTCAAGCTATGCTTTCCTAGTTTTTGGATTCGTCACTATGCCGACATGCACAGTCATCGCCTGAGAAATAGTATGGTCGAACAGTATGTTATTATCAAGACAGTACTAATCCTGCTTGTGCTATGATGTGGCCGATGGTCACAGTGGTGGTGAGTAGCTATCACAGTTTATCTCATAGGAGATCTGGTCACGTATCTATTATGACTTATTGTACTCAGTAATCTGCACCATAGTCAACCAAATCTCAGGAGGAATCTGATTCTGCTTGGTATCAATATGATCGAGATTATCGCTGCATTTGGAGTGTTCTATCTTGCGAGTTGATCTCTACATACAACAGCCAATAACCAAGTGGTAACAAATTGACTCCAAGCATTTTATTTTTCTATTGCGACGTTTGCTACGGTGGGATATGGTGATATGGTGGTCTCATGAACACGATGATATATCTTATCAATAATGCAGGTTCTGACGAGTCTATTGTTCATCTCACTGGTGTTCTCATCAGTCGCATCCAAACTCGAGATTACGTCAGAATGATAGATTTGACAAAATGAACCCATAACGCTATAATTTGGAAAAGTTAGAAAATTTGGAAAAGTTAGATCCGTTCTCTACCCAAATTCTCAAACTCCTCTAACTCCTCTAACTCCTCCCCACGATGCAAGTTAACTTTGGTGAAATTCTCAAACTCCTCGCACAGGAAGAAACGATCTCTGATATTCATATCGCAGTGTGAGAGCCTATTATGTTTCGTCAAAACGGAGATATCGTCAGACAAACACAGCGACCAATACTCAATAATGAAGATGTCACCGAGATTTTGGTATTCTTGCTCAATCATGATCAGAAAAGAGTCGCAGAGTTCCGGAACGCAAAAGATATGGACTTCTCCTATACCGTTGATAAAGGCCCATCATATAGAGTCAATGCTACGTTATCACTGGGTAAACTGAGTATTGCAATGAGGAAAATCAACTCTAAAGCCAAGAATCTTGAGGAGCTGATGTACCAAGATATCGCACAAAGTTTAAAAGATAATATCTTAAGCAAAAAAGCCTGATTATATCTCGTCAACTGACCTACTGGTAGTGGTAAATCAACCTCGATTGTATCCATGCTTCAGTATCTGAATCAACAAAGACATAGTCATATCATTACGATTGAGGATCCGATTGAGTTTATGTTTAAACCTGATAAGTCGCTCATCACGCAAAGAGAAGTAGGACTGGATACTGATAGCTTTGCTGCTGCACTCAGATCTGCTATGAGACAAGATCCCAATATCATCCTCATCGGAGAAATCCGTGACAAACATACCGCTGAGGCTGCGATCAATATGGCTGAGACAGGGCATATCGTGTTCTCTACGCTACATACTGGATCTGCTGCTGCTACGGTCAATAGATACATCTGATTCTTTGAGCCTGAGGTACAGGAGATTATTGCTGACAGGTTAGCTGATGCGCTGCTATGAGTACAGTGTCAGTATCTTGTCAAAACCGCTGATGGCAAGAATCGTGTGTGAGTATTCGAACTCATGATCAACAACACAGCAGTCAGGAATAATATTAAAAAAAGAGATCTCAAGCAAATTGACTCTGTGATCGAAACTTCTAGTAACTCTGGTATGATCTCCATGAAATGATACGGCAAGAGACTAATCGATCAATGAGTAGTAAATAAAGTAGATATGGAATGGTTGTTCTGAATAGAGTAGGAATAACATCATAACAAAGTCAACCTCATACTAGTATTAGTATATGAAATATTGGACATAGTAATGACGAGCTACTATACTATATGTAAGTAGTTTTTTTCTCCTTTTAAACCATGAAATCATATATCTTCAAATCTATCAAATGGTGTATGGCCTTAACTATGCTTGTTCAAGCTCGAGGATGAGCAATCATTGGCCAAGTAGCATATGCTGATAATGTATTTCTCAATCTCAGTAGACTCGACTCTATCGTTGATAATACTGAGATCATTCCCTATCAAGTCAATGCTTCTGGATTACAATTCCGTATTGATAGTCCTACCGAAAATCTCGTATATAATGGGCTCACTGTATATGCCACCAACCTATGAGGTATCTCTTGCAGCTCGACCAGCGATATTGAATCAATTATCACTCAAGTCTGACTATATCAAAGCGGCGCCTTGCTTGGTACTGACGCTACTGTTAGCGCTACTGGGGTAGATTCTTGTATCTATGATATTCCATTTACCACTGCTCTGGCTTCTGGGTTTCATGATTTTGATATTGTATTCGATACTACATGAGCGGCATTTGATCCTGAATGAAGTACTATCTCATTCGTTATAGATAATACAAGTTTCCCATGACTCGTCACTGATACTGGCACTGGTGTCGTACCTGGTGATATCTCATGATGACCTGCCGATGGCGCAGACTTCACTACACAAAATCCAGGTATTGCCTTGATTGAAAATATCTTTACTGGAGCATCACAAGTAGCAT
Organism: bacterium; assembly: GCA_043720715.1. GTDB lineage: Bacteria > Patescibacteriota > Gracilibacteria > Absconditabacterales > Absconditicoccaceae > JAYSSF01. The sequence goes on along the minus strand of JAYSSF010000090.1, from coordinate 14,343 downwards.
ATAATAATGGATATCTGACCTGATTCGCCGTTTCACTTACCAGTAAGAGTGCTTCGGATGTGATTCTGAGTTGATTTGTCGTAGGACAGATTGGTACTAATGAATTTGGTAGCGGATGATTTGATCTTCCTCATACGATTAGCTTGCTTGATACAACAGGCAATGTAGTCACTACTACAACGATCAACCAGAGTGGAGATATCATCTTCGAAAATCTCAACTATCTCATCTCGGCAGGTCAGACACAAAATCTACACATGATGATCTCCTATACTGGTAATGTTGTAGCAAATAATTTCCAATTTGAATGATCATACTGGGATGTATACGATACAAGTGGGCATGCCTATCCATACGCCGCTAGTATACCAGGTGTCAGTATTGATATCCTTGAAAATACTACTACAGCTCTCAATACCGCAAGCGCTGTTTGATGACTAGTTGCCAATGATCTTGGTGGTATCTATGTATGACAGATGAGATTTAGTAGTACTAGCCCTAGTCATATTGAGCAAATTGCTCTTATCAACATCAATAATCCGTTCTATGGAACAGAAGTGAGTAGCGGCACATTGGCATGTAGTACGAGCAGTGACTGTGATAATATTAGTACTTGATGAGATGGCTTGACAGTATATATTACACATAGCGGACAAGTTGTAAGTAGCGGAGTTATCATAAGTGGCGCAGTATTATTATCTCTTGGAGCTACAATACCAATCTATGATCAATGAGATCTCATTGATATCTATGTGCTTGACTCAGATGGCATCCAACAATCAGACGAAACCAATAAGATAGCAATGCTATGACTGCTCAATACCGAACATATCCTTGATCTGTGATGACAAACGATTGAAACCGTGATCACTGCCGACTCCAATGGTGATGATCTTGTGGCTAATTTTGATGATGATATTATGGTATATGATGAATATCGTATCAGAAATTCACTCCTGTCTACTGTAGTAATGTCATCACTATCATGATATAAAGATATCAATGATGTCATGTATCAAACCTGAGTGTCACTACTATGAGTGCAGCTGCAATCGACATGATCAACAAGTCACTTATATCAGCTCATCTTCAATCATGCTACAAATGTACAAGTAGATAATTTTGGTTTGATGATTGACGGAGATAATGACCCGAGTAATGCTGAGTGTAGTCTCAATTCCTGACTTGTAACATGTACTATGACTGGTAGCTATGCCAATGGTTTTGCTATCGATACGAGTATCCATGAAATTATCCTGACGGCAGATATTACGGGAGGAGTTGCTGGTACTGGAGATTTTATCACAACTGAGCTACTCAACTCAACTCCTCAAGACTATGTCATGTATGATGTGGATTCAATCCCAGTGCAACATAGCATGATACACAGTGACTGATCAGATCCTAGTCTAACTCCTTCGAGTATCAACTGGTTTACTGATGCTGGTATCACACTGAGTAATATCAGTCTTGAATATAACGTATGAGGATCAGAATGATATGTTGACCCTATTATTATTACTGGCATCTCATACCAACATACTGGCGCAAACTATAGTTTTATGTGGGATAGTTATAATACTGGCTTTGTCACACTATTTATACAAAATGTAACCACATCATGATCATATATCCAACAAGCACAAGTATCAGCAAGTAGCTGAATTATCTCACCGATCGTGATATGATCCACTGCCACCTATAATATTAAATTTACACCAGTCACAAACACGGGAGCATCATTGTGACCTGATCAAATTATTAGTCTGACTCATACTGGTATTGCTCCCCTACTATTCCTCATTGGTAACGCAAATCCTTTTGTAGAATTATGATGATTCTTCTTTGACGCGTGATCGTATTGGGACGATGGGATCACACAATGATCTGATAATATTATCGTAAGTGGTACTGTAAATACAAACCAACTATGAATATATCCTATCACATATGATTATACTGATTCATTCGGTAATCCTGCACTACAGGTAGTAAGAACTGTAACGATACAAGATACTACTGTTCCAGTCATTACCATTAGCGGAGATCAAGCGATGAATATTGAGTTTGGAGCGATCTATACTGATGCTGGAGCTACAGCATCTGATAATAGTACTGGCACAGTATTTGATCTTGTAGGCAGTGGAACTGTTGATACGATGATACTTTGAGACTACTTTATATACTATGAGTATGCTGATCCATCGGGCAATACATGATATGCTACAAGAACTGTGACAGTACAAGATACTACTGCTCCAGTGATTTCTCTTATTGGCGACTCTACTGTCAATATAGGATATAATGGTAGTTTTAGCGACTCATGAGCTACATGGACTGATGCAAGAGATGGTTCATGAATTGTTTATACTTCTGATAGTGTTCCTAATATTATATGATCTCATACTGTAACATACAGCTATCAGGATGCTGCTGGAAATACTAGTACTACTATCAACAGAACAGTTAATGTGATAGACAATACCATCCCAATTATCACTCTCAACGGATCAGGCACAATCACTATTGAAGCTGGAGACGTCTATATTGATTCGGGAGCGCTCTATAATGATGATGTTGCTGGAGTAGGACCTATCACTGCTAGCTGAACGGTTAATATATTTCTACCTGGTAGCTATCTCCTCACCTATGACTATACTGATGCCTGAGGCAATACCTGAGTACAACAGACAAGAGAAGTTACCGTAGTTGATACTACTGCTCCGGTCATTTCAATCATTGGATTAGCTAATATGACTATCCCTCAGTGATGAGTATATAATGAATCATGAGCGACGTGGACTGATATTGTCGATGGAAGCGGGTCTACGCTCGTGAGTTGAAGTGTAGATACTAATGCATTATGAACATATTATATTGAATATAGTTATACGGATGGTGCGGGCAATACTGGTAGTGCGATCAGGACAATAGATATTATAGATCTTGATGCTCCTAGTGTTGCTATCATTGGATCTACTAGTAGTATAATTGAGATAGAAACTACATATATTGACTCATGAGCGACGTGGACTGATCTTGCCGATGGAAGCGGATCTGCATTTGTATGAGTTTGGTGAGCAACATGATCATTTGCAGTAAGTGGAAGCGTAAATACCAGTCAGCTTTGAGTCTACTATATCCAATATCAAAAAGTAGATAGTGCTGGTAATAGTAGTATTGAGACAAGAGAAGTTACCGTAGTTGATACTACTGCTCCGATTATCTCAATCATTGGATCAGCTAATATGACTATCTCTCAATGATGAATATATAATGAATCATGAGCAATATGGACTGATGTCGTCGATGGAAGCGGATCAACACTAGTAAGTTGAACCGTAGATACTAACAACACATGAACATATTATGTTGAGTATAGCTATACTGACACAGCAGGCAATACTGGCAGCGATGTCAGAACAGTAACTGTTAGCACCTTCTGTACTACGACCAATATCCCACAGATCCAGTGTGAAGCACTCATGGCGCTGTACAACTCTACCAATGGAACCAACTGGACTAACACTGGAGGATGGGGTATAGATACTGATGTGGAGAATTGGTATTGAATTCAACTTTCTGGTGGAAATGCAAGCAATTTAAACCTTTCCTCTAATGGTCTTTCTGGGTCTATTCCTGTAGAAATTTGAAATTTAGTAAATCTTACAGATTTTGATGCTCAAAACAATAACTTATTGGGGGTGATTCCTGCTGAGATTGGAAATTTAGTAAATCTCAAATTATTAGGCTTGGGCATTAATAATCTATCAGGAGAAATTCCTACTGAGATTTGAAATTTAGTAAATCTTGATGCACTTGATTTGCAAAATAATGATTTTTATTGACCGATTCCAACAGAAATATTTAACTTAACTGGTCTTACATTTGTCTCGCTTCGTAATAATAATTTCTCATGACCAATCCCTGTAGAAATTTGAAATTTAAGTAGATTATGGTCTCTTTATCTTAATGATAATAATTTTTCATGATCAATCCCTTCTTCAATTGCCCTCTTGCCAATTTTAAACTGATTTTATGTACAAAATAATCAACTCAATGCAGATAGTGGCTTCAATGCTATCTTACCTGCAGGACTCGAAGATCAATTTATCGCGAGTGGTGTAAGCTACGATCTGAGCAATAACTATTACCAGGCACCGAGTATATCCATTTCCCCTGTATGATATATTAGAAGTATTAGCGATCCAAATTCTTATACTATTACTTGGACACCAGGCACATGAATCAACAAAGTAGAAATCTACACAAAAAATGCAGATACAGAAATGGATTACACTAAAATAAGTACAATATTGGGTACCATATGATCTGGTGAGATTAATCTCTATACCTGAGGCACCAATATGGTCAAACTTACTCCTGTAGATGATCTCAGTACACCGACTGGCCCAGATGAAATCATGACCATAACACATACAATCTCTGGCTCAGTCAGTACTGGTACTACTATCCAAGGTCAAGCATGGTTTGAGACTCAGTATAATGGAGTCTATGATTCATGAACTGAAAACACTATCGATGGTGGTAATGTGTTCCTATATGAGTGTAATACCGATGATAATGGAATCTATTACCCATCGGGAGCCGAAGAGCTTATGGCTCAGCTCAGCGCACAAGGAAACACTCCAACCAACAATATGCTTGCACAGATTCAGACCGACTACTATGGATGATATCAGTTTAGCTGACTTGAAGTATGAAAGTTCTACAATGTAAGATTTGGTGGTATTTCTGGGTTTGAAGCTGCATGAAACAGATACTCTCACAACAACCATGTTTGCGTACAAGCAGGATCTACTGGTATCGACTTTACACTCCTGAGTAAAGCACAAGTCAACGGCTCTACTTGGTTTGATGACAATAATGATGCAGTACAACAAACTGGAGAAAATACAGTCGATGGGATGAATATGTATCTCGTCAGATGTGAAAATAATATACCAGTCGAGACAGTAGTATCTGGACAAACAGACTACTATGGATGATATCAGTTTACCATACCAGCAAGTGGATCATATATTGTGACTGCATGATCAATCCCCACGTTCTCCAACCCAGACTCAATCGAAAACGAGAACTGTAGATCAATCCACACTGCGTCAGACTCTTGGAATTATAATCTATGACTAGTATCAGCTCAAAGTACAGTTCAAGGTCAGACTTGGTTTGATAGTAATACTGATGGAGCACAACAAACTGGAGAAAATACAGTCGATGGAATGAATGTCTTCTTATATGCTTGTAATAGACTACAATCAAGTAATAGACTTATCACACAAACTCAGACGGACTACTATGGATGATATCAGTTTAGTGGAGTTGCTGCATGATTCTATCAGGTAAGATTTGGTGGTATCCCTGGGTTTGATATATCTACCTCTGAGTCCTTGTGTATGTTTATCAATCATAATGAAACTGTAGAATTTGATGCATATCTCAATGAATTTAGTATAAATGATCCTGAATTTACGGATGCATTACAGTGGATGTATGCTAGTGGTCTCACTCAATATAATACAGAATATCAATTCCAACCAATGGCTACTATCACCAACGAGGAAGCTGCTCAGATGATAAATATGTATGCAAGTGGTGTCTATGGACTCAATAATAGCTACAATATTTGCGACTTTGATAACCTTGAAACAATACAAACATGATATCGTACTCATGTACAAGAATTATGTCAGAAATGACTGACTCGCTATAACTACTGATCATTTATATGAACTGGTAATTATACTAAGGCAAGTCTTATTACTGCACTCGTAAAAATGATGACTTGATTCCAAAGCGATGGATCATATATTAGCCCTCGATATAGTGACTACTGCTCCTATGCACAAGAAAATGGCATCACAAATGAACCAGATTGTTTCGATCTTGATCGTCCTATGACTAAATATGAGCTAGCTCTAATGCTCTATAGGGGTTCATCAAATCAAACCATCACTACTCAGAACTATACTGTTGAGTGAAGAGCATATTTCGATGATGATATGAACTGGAACTATGACGGCAACGAAAATACGGTGGATGGGATGAATGTATATCTGTATCGCTGCGATAGTGATAGTACTGATGCAGCTATTGCCTCAACTACAACAGATTATTATGGATGATACACATTTACAGGACTACTAGATGGCCGGTATAAAATCAAGGCATGATGAATTGACTGATTTAAGTCAGTATATGACTACAAAGGATGCTTTAGAGTTTCTGAAAATAATTATCCATGATATGGCGATCTTCCTATTATCAATAATTATCCCTCAATCATATCATATCAAACATGACTCCAAACACGATCTCAGTGAGATTATGTCATTACAAATCGCTTTGGTGTTTATAATTCATGATCTTCTCCTATTGACACTATCAAGTCTATAACCATCAATATTAGTAAAATAATCGGTGCTAGTGAATCTGATCTGTCTCAGATGATTTCTACAATCAAAGTTACCAATCAGACAACTAATGAATCTATGATTATCTCTGGCTCTACCATCGATACTTATGGTGAAGGCTATAATGATTGGTGAATACGGTATAGTGCTGACACCCCTGATGGCAGTGGAGATTATGAGTTTATCGATACAACTCAACCGAATATGAGCGGAAACCATTTTGGTAACCAATGTGACTTAAATGCTGGTCAAATACAGATTGTTAGTATTAGTGATGCAAAAACTCCAGAAGAACTTGGTCAGAAAGTGCACTACATCGAAACCACGAGAGGTAAATGATATCAATGTCTCAATAGTGAAAATACAGGGTGATGTGTTGATTATCAGATGAGATTTAGGTGTAACTATACTTCCGTTGCTATACCTGTAGATATATTGCTTACAACATGAACTAATAATATTCAAATTGAAGCTATCTTTAAAAACGGATATCCTCAGTCTCAAGCATCATATGATATGGCTCTATATATCTATAATATCATATATGGCTCCACAGCCAATTCGGCAATTAATCTATACTGAGCCTATGATTTTAATATTGATGACCCATATGTCGAAACTAATAATACATACACAGCATGATTGCGATGAATTATACCTTGATATAAGTTAAAATATGTAGCCTCTGGTACAAACTCTAAGATAAGTGGTCAAACTTGGTTTGATACAAATGGTGATAATACAAAACAAACTGGAGAAAATACAGTCGATGGGATGAATATTTGACTCTACCACTGTCAGAATAGTGGATGAATGTCTCCAACAAACTTCCTTGTGCAACAAACCCAAACAGACTACTATGGATGATATCAGTTTGGCTGACTTATTCCTTGATGGTATCAGGTAAGAGTTTGATGAATCACTAATTTCACAACTCACACTACAGCTTCACCATGCCTCTACGTTGATCCAGATAATTCTGCCTCCTTCAATACCTATCTTACTCAACATATTATCAGACGTACTGGAGGATGAGGATGATCTTCAGGCCGTCCTCCTGTTGTGGTAATTCAAAGTGGAAGTACTACAACTACATGAGACATAGCTACATGAAGCCAAATAATTCCGACTAAAAAACAAGAAACTGGCTCATGATCTGACCAAGTCGTGTCTATCCAGATCGGGGAAGATGGTCGTATTATTGTGATTAGACCTTGGGATAAAAAACCATGAACTGATGGTAGAATCTTCGCTAAGGATCTTGACAAGATGTGAATCATAAGCACAGGATCAAATGGAACATGAGGCAGGTCAGGCCAACCAATTATCCTTAAGAAATATTGGATCATTACACCAGAGATGCTTCAAGATCCTAGCATCTTGGATGAGTATGAGCCAACTTGGGATGCAGCTCCTCGTGTATCCAATAGAAGATTGGATCCAAAACTACAGTCTCGCTCATGGGATCGCGATACAACACAAGAGACATCAAGCTCATTCTATCGTAAGATTATCGTAGCATTACAACAAGTATTCTAATATCAAAAAACAAAAAAATCTGAACTACAATGAATACCTGATGAAGGTAGACATTAGTGTCAGATTTTTTATTCTTATCAATTTATCTCTTCTTTGCTTTTGCGCGATCTGTATCAGTGAGATATCTCTTGCGTAGACGGATCGATTTCGGTGTAATCTCGACATACTCATCATTACCGATATATCCGAGTGCATCCTCCAGCGTCATCTTGCGGATTGGCTCGAGTCTCATGGCTTCATCATTACCAGCGTTACGAACATTGGTCATCTGCTTATTGATAGTCAAGTTGACAGTCATATCGCCTCACTTGAGATGCTCTCCCACGATCATACCTTCGTAGATATCCTGTGCAGGCTCGACAAAGATTGGTCCACGATCTTGGAGCTTGTAGACACCGTATTTCATCACTTTACCAGTCTCAGATGAGATCATGGATCCTACATCGCGCTTAGCAATATCACCAGCCCAATCATCATACTGAGCAAAACTGTGGAACATAATACCTTCTCCCTTAGTGATCAGGATAAAGTCTGACCTGAATCATAGTAGTCCTCTCGTTGGGATCATAAATTCAACCATTGTTTGACCGTGCTCTGTATTCATACCTTGCATAATACCTTTACGATTTGAGATATTTTCGATGATTGCTCCTACCTGACTCTCAGCCACAGTAATAACGAGTAATTCGTAAGGTTCTTTAGTTTTACCTTTTTCATCTTTACGAGTGATTACCTGAGGTGCAGTCACCTGTAGCTCATATCACTCACGACGCATCGTCTCGATCAATACTCACAAGTGGAGCTCTCCTCTTCCTGATACGACAAAACGAGTAGGATCTGTAAAATCGATCTGCATACCAACATTGGTCTCGAGCTCTTTGTGAAGACGATCACTGAGATTACGGGATGTGACGAGCTTACCTTCGCGACCCATAAATGGACTATCGTTAACTACAAACTCCATGGTTAGAGTTGGATCATCTACCTTAGTAGCTGGCATCGCTTCTACTCATGCGAGACCTACTGTCTCTCCGACATAGATGTTTGGGATACCTGCGATCGTGACAATATCACCAGACGTCCCTAGTGCTGTCTCAACACGAGAGAGTCAGACAGTCTTGTATACCTTAGAAATCTTCGCATTGCGACGAGCGCCGTCGAGATCGACTACCTGTACTCACATACCAGGCTTCATTGTACCAGATGTGATACGACCGATACCAAGACGTCAGACAAACTCATCATATCATAGATTTGTAACTTGGAATTGTAGTGGCTCAGATGATCTATCTGGAGCTGGTTCCACCAAACGGATAATTTCTTCGAATAGTGGTTTGATGTCCACACGAGGATCATCCATCTTGAGGAATGCTTGACCTTCCTTGGCAATCGCGTAGATCACTGGGAAGTCAGCTTGCTCATCAGTTGCTCCAAGAGTGATGAAGAGGTCGAATAGTTCATTGATTACCCATTCTGGGCGAGCTGATGGCTTGTCGATTTTATTCAACACAACAATTGGCTTAAGACCAAGTTCGAGGGCCTTCTTAAGAACAAATTTGGTCTGAGGCATAGGTCCTTCATATGCATCTACGACGAGTAGTACTGTATCTACGATTCTCATTACACGCTCTACCTCTGATCCAAAGTCAGCATGTCATGGTGTATCGATGATATTGATCGTATGTTCACCATATTGGACAGATGTATTTTTGGAGTAGATCGTGATACCTCTTTCACGTTCTTGATCATTACTATCCATAATGAGGGCAGCTCATTCTTCAGTTTTGACAGCTCATGATTGCTTGAGCAATGCATCGACGAGAGTAGTTTTACCATGATCTACATGGGCAATAATGGCAACGGTACGGAAAGACATAATTTAGGACAAGGACAAGAATAAAGGAATCTTCGCCTCTCCTAATACCGATGCAGTCGGGAGGGTTGGGAGAGGGTTGGGGTGAGGGAATGTTTGAAAAAAGACACAGCGAAGTGTCAATTTGTAGAAAAACTGATGTCGAACTACTAATTTGATAGTAGTATAATGATTATAGAAGAAATACCAAAGGGAAATTACTCGTCATCTTTCTTCTTACCTCATAGCTGCCCAATATCTCCATCAATCAGATATAGTAACAAGATACCGATCAAAACACACACAACTCGACCTTGAATCCCATATGGCACGAGGTAAAGATCAAGAATTCACCGGACGCCCGCCCAAATCATAATGACTCACACTCATGCAGTCAGATTACGCAGAAAATATTCATCTCGTCCTAGAGAGAGACCACGAAAGAGATTTTTGGTATTTTTTCTTATTTTTTTGAAATGACTCATGATATAGAATTTACTAAAAAAAGAGAAATGTATCGATTATTGTATCTGCTCTCACTGACCTTGATTAGATCATCAGCCTCATCATCAGCCTCACGCTCAACCAGGAGCAACTGTATTAGTAGTAGCTGGGGCAGTAGCAGCATTATCAGCAAAATCTTGTCCAAATCTACTGTCATTGAGGAGCGATGATACGAATGTTACAATTGCTAAACTTGAAAGTGCAAGCACGATACCGATTACAATATTGATCATAAAACTTCTTGCCGTCTTCTGAGTTCACTCATCTCACGCTGCTGTAATATATTTAATACCCCCGAAGATGAGTAATGGTACTCACAAGATAACAATGATTTCAAGTAGCCATTTGATCAGTCTGACAACGATCGGGTCTTTGACTGTCTTGCCTCAGATCGTATAGCTGTTTCTGAGGAAGGCCTTACCCACACTGTCACGAGTCGTACCAGGATTGATCACATAGTCAAAGTACTTAGCTTGCTTATATGAAGTTTCGAGAAGATCATCTGCATGAGTCTGAGATGATATAAGAGCAAACCCACACATCGCGATAATGCTGGTACAGATAGTGAGGAGAGTGTATTTTATGAGTGTAGTCATGAGAATAAAGTTGAGAATAAAGGTTTTTTTATAGCACTCGTCATTGCGAGGAGTGGAATGCAATGAAACGACGCGGCAATCCAGTAGATACATATTTAAAAAAGTCTTGACTCAATGGATTGCTTCGTGCCTCGCAATGACGAAGTCAAATTTACTGTACAATAATAAAGTTAACAATCACATATGCGAGTGCGATGATCGCAAGACCAATCACAATATACATCAGATTTGTTTTGGTTTTTTTGATAAGCTCATCGCTGGTAGGGTTGACGAGAAGCTGATATGTCTGAATGATAATAATAACCAAGATCACAAATCCCAGGAATCCCAGCGCATAATTGACAATTGAGAACACTACAGTAAAGTCAGCTCCAGCCAATACTCATGTACCAATGTCTCATAGATTGGTCGCGGCAGAGCTACGGATCACAGTCTCTTGTTTACCATAGATTGTCTCGACCATCGTCTTGGCAAGTAAAATCACAATAATACCGACCACATTGGAGATCATGATACTCTTGGCCTTGGTGGCAACATCTTCTTCGCTGCTCGTGATAAATCTCATCACATGTACAAGCAGGATGACAAACAATGTCCCAATCACCACATACATAAATACATTGATAAACGGCATAATGAGCTGGTTATAAATCTCATAGGCTGACTGAGCAAAGTTAATAGTTTGACTTGCATTGTCATATGGTACAACCTTGGTGATAATACTAATATACGTCGATGTGATAAATTTTGCAGATTGAATAATGATAATACCCAATACTCCAAAGATGATGTATTTAGTACCTTTTTCGATATCTTCCTTGGCAGAAAACATCAAATCATACAAACCGATAATGACAGTCAGAATAGACGCCGCAATAAGCAAAGGAAAGACAAACTTTTCTACTACATCAATAATAAATAGCGCAGTCCCGCTAAATGAATTAGCAGAATTATTGAGTGTATTAGTTGATGTTCTGCTCGAGTAGCTTGCGTTGTTCTCAAGGTTTGATTTGATGAGAACCGTAGATTTATCGAGCGCATCGGTAAATTTGTCCTGTGCAAACAGTGTGACTGGCGCCAACAGCATCAATCCAAGCCATGCAATCATACATCATGAGATTATTTTCTTCAGCAATTTCATAGTACAATTATACAGATCACTGTCTATTCTGTCAAATTTTGAGGTGTTTTCCGCGTTGATATTTGGGGGGTAATTCGTATAGTGAATATTTGACTTTGTATCACTCAACATTCACCATAACAATGAAATGATTTAGGAATAAACCAATTACCAATCAATCAAATAAGCCAATCACGCCGAGTCAAGGGAATATCATGAAACAATTTACAGTAGTAATTGGTATTTTGATCTTATGCATCTTGGGGTGGTGAGTGTTATCACATGGCCTGACTTGGATGTATGCCGAGCTTGGCAATTTTTTGAAATCAAGTATTGGGGTGATCGGCTCTACGATGGGTGATGATGTAGATCAAGATGAGATGTGACAAATCTCCGTACTCATCATGGGCGTAGGATGAGAGTGACATCGTGGTAGCTATAACACTGACACCATGATGGTCGCGAGCTATAACCCAAAACATAAAGCGGTCAGCTTTATCTCTGTACCAAGAGATCTGTATATTAATCTGTGAACTGGTAATGGTGTGGGCAGAGTCAACGCATATCTCAACGAACAACTCAATAACAAAGTACCACTCAAGGATGGTCTCGCATCACTTGCAGACAAAGTATGATCAATCGTCGGGGTTCCGATCAATCACTATGTATTAGTAGATTTTCAGTGATTTGAGGATATGATTGATACACTGTGAGGGATCGAAGTCACTGTCCCAGAAAAAATCGTCGATCCCACCTATCCTGCGGATGAGTTTGCGATTATGACGCTTGTGATCGAGTCAGGACTACAGATGATGGATGGCGATACGGCTCTCAAATATGCGAGAAGTAGACATAGTACCTCAGACTTTGATAGATCGTTGAGACAACAGCAGATCATCCAGTGAATCGTCAAACAGCTTCTCAGCGGTGGATGAATCCTCAAACTCAAACAACTCAAAACAGATTTTGACACGGCAGTCACGACCGACTTTGACTTTAGTCAGCTTCTGTGATTATCCAAATACCTCAATAAGATTGACCACTACTTCTCATTTGTGCTGCAGTCGGATTGTGATGATTACTATAAATTGATTAAGCCTGGATGCCTACTCTACTCTCCTGCAAGAGCCGATTTTGGCGGTGCGGCAGTGTTGCTACCCATAGGAGCTACAGCATCACGCCTCAGCTATTACAACAATATCCAACAGTTTGCATATTATGTGATTCATCAACAACCGTTTTTGGTCGAAGGTGCTCGTATTGTGTTGTGGAATGGTATCGACAAAGAACAGCTCCTCCCATGACAAAATATGAACGGCGTAATCGGCGATATTGCGAGCGACTTGGTCAAATATGGATTTAACGTAGTATGAATTGGAAATAACAATATCAAGTCTATCACCTCATCAGTTATCAAAGTAGGTACAGGTGAGTATGATGTGACTGCTGACTTATTGAGAGACTTTGCTCCTGTGATTTATGATCAGACTACGGCTGTGAGCTCACTCAGTGGGACGCTATTCTCCGGTAGCAATGAGATTGATATGAACTACTCTGGTGCCGATCTGATTATGGTGATTGGAAATGATTATTTGAGTAAGACACAGAAGTAAAAGTCTTAAAATGCAGGATTATTTTCATCTTCTGATGTTTTTCACGTAAAAAAATCTTCTAGATTTTGTTGTATGGCCGATTCAAATTTTTGTTGTTTTTGTTTCTCATTCTCATCTTCTTGAAGCTTACAATCTTTCCACGATGGAATAGAATGTAGATCTTTCTTGCGATAAATAAAGTATGTTTTATCTCACTGTATATATCCACACAAAATCTCATTTTTCATATGATATTCAGAGATATGATCTCCATCAGATAATTCTTGATAGTTTAATAATTTATCATATTTGATTATTATCTTATCAAGATCCAAGTCATAGCTATCCAATAGTGGAGAAAATAAAATATTTTCTCATTGCTCCGAAGTACCAATAATATAATCATCAAAAATACTCACATCTGTAAGTGTAGAAATTATGGAGAAACGATTAAAGATGTCTGTATGATATCTGTCTTTCCTTCTTGATTGGTCATTAGATAATATTCTTTTTTCATCTCTCATTTCATCTCTCGTTTCTTTTCGACAGAGCTATATTCATACCTTTTTTCATTTTCCTTGCTCCTAGTTTGTCAATCATTAATATATAAGGAAACGATGATTAACCCATAGTACCCACCCTATTCTAAATATCAACCATATTTTCAGTCTATTTCACTAGTTTGAATCTCCAGTTAGGAGACTTT
>JAYSSF010000089.1:0-4742 GCA_043720715.1 bacterium | reverse complement strand
CATAGAGGACTAAGGGAAGATAGGAAATTAAAACTAATACTGTATTTGATTAACTCTAGAGTAGAATAGCCACACCTTTTTTACCATTAAGCCGTTATCAACTATGCACTTTCAATTATCAACTGATCTTTCATCTTGTCATACAGCTCTTGAATATCTGCTGGAGGATCATACGATGGGAACATAGCGGGTAGCGGTGACATCTTGATGAGTAGCTGCTCGGCAGCAGTAACTGTATTGGCAATCATGGTATCGATGCGATCCATCGGCAGACCGTGTCATGACATCACGGCACAAATCTCATCTTCTGACATGATATGATAGTGTCAGACGACCTTACGACGATCACGATCTTGATATAACTTCTGATCTCTGATGGCAAGTGCAATCTCAAATGCTTCCTGCTCGTCTGCTTTGACATAATGATAGTTATTGGCACAGGTGAGAAGATATCATCATTGATCCGCAAGCTTCAACACAGTCTCATTGATTTGCTTGGCGAGTGGAACAAGAGTGTAATCCTGTACACAATATTCTATGATGATCTTACCTCACATGGTATCAGCGATACGGCTGACCAAATCGTGGATTGCTTGATAGTCGAGGTTTTTCTCCAGTTGTGAGGCAATCACTGATTGCTCTCATCATATGAGGATAGTCAGATGTTCTTGATACTCACTCAATAATTTCCAGTCAACTCTGGGTTTGTGGTGATATCATGTGGTACTCGCTGCAGATACGAGCTTGAGGAGAGCTTTGTATCCATCTCGATTATTAGCTAGAATCGTTACGAGTCATAGATGCTCAAAACCTCATTTTTTGTGTCCTATATCATGCACGAGCGGTAGCTCTACTCCGATGATCGCTTGGATTCATGCTTTTTTGGCTTTTTGATAAAACTCCAGCGCTCCATATAGTGCATAATAATCAGTAATTGCGATAGCTGACATACCTAGTGTTTCAGCTTTTTTGATGATATTAGGCACTTCGCCGATGCCTTCCAGTAGCGAATATTGACTATGTCAGTGGAGATGGATAAAGGTCATAGGTCAAAAGTTATAGGTCAAAAGTTATAGGTTGTATACTATCGAATTATGATGATTTATCTACTCGATTTTCGATTTGACGAAATGAGATGGTTTGGGTATAATTGAGATAGTATTTTATAATATATCATATCAGATGAATAAAGTAATGGAAGCGGCTTTGGATATTGTGGGAGGTACTGAAATTGGTAAGCAAGTTACCGATCTCAAAGATAATGTGATGGATACTGTTGGTGTCAAAGCTGAAACCAAGGAAGCTCTTCAAGAAGCAAATCTCGATCAAGTCGCTTCAACTTATGAAGCTCTTGCTGCCAAAGTAGGTGTAACAGAAAAAGATATCATTAAAGATTTTGTATCCAAAGGAAAAAATAAAGATAAATTTATAGAATTACACACCAAAATTAAATCGCTTGCTCAGAAGTGATGAGCAGACATCTCTAAGCTTGATGGAGTGCTCACGACACATGAGCTTACGTGATGATCTACAATATGATTTACTATTGCAAATGCAGTAGGTAAGGTATGGTGATTTGCTCGTAAAGCAATGGAAAAACTTAATCTCATTCACTCTTCAAAGGATCTTGGTAAGATGGTTTTTGCGATTAATGAAGTTACTACCAAAGTTGATGTGAGTAAATTGGACGGGAAATGAGAGGATAATAAAGATGAAGAATTTAATGAATGAGAAGTTAGGACAATATGAAATGAAGAAATTCTTGCAAGTAGTATAGAAGTTTCAGCTGAGGCAAAAGCTGTCATAGATTATGCTGAGACATTTTATGGTATGAAATATAAACTTGGATGAAAGGGCTATGATGATAAGATTGATTGTTCTAAATTTACTGAATTAGTGATAGAAGAATGAGGTATTAAAAAATTTGATCTACCAGCAAGAGATCAGATTAATAATAAAATGTTGTTAGATAGGTCCCCTAATGATGTGAAACAGTGAGATTTGGTATTCTTTAAAAATAAAACAAAAGCACCTATTGGCAAAGTTTCTCATGTGGGTTTTGTTAGTGCAATGCTCAATAATGGTAGTTATGTTATCCTAGATGCATCAACTAATACATGAAAAGTTGATACAAGAGTTATTGCACCTACGTCAGACAGATATGAATACATCTTCAAAGATACTTCAAAATTATTCCAAGATATCGATACGCAGAAATTAGTATATAATGAATACACTGGAAAATCAGTAGATGGAACAATCCAAGCAGCCTAAACACATCTTGCAATCTCACACAAAATCATGATAGTTGTCTCTAACAAGAGTAGCTATTTTTTCTTTCATGAAGCGTCAGATTACCCTTATCATCACCATGTTGATGCTGGCTTGCAGCTGGGGTTTTGTGGCTGCTCAGAGTACCAAGACAACCTCACTGACTGCTTACCGAAACACAAAACCTATCACACTCAGCCAGTGGCTCAAAGATAAGGCTGTCTCGCCATCGATGACTCAGTACGCAAGTCCCAAGAAGATGCTTGAGGGTGGAGATATCTTTGCCGAGCAGTATTTGGTCGCGATATGGCGTGAACTTGACAGCATGTATAATGCTCTAAACACCTATCGTCAATGACTGATTATAACACAGACCAAGGTTGCTCCATGAGGTAGCACGAGTGATTGTGGCGGTCTGACCAATCTGGATGTTGTCTCTTTGATGAGCAAGAGCTCTCAGTTTAGGGATCGTATTAGTGTATATCCAATACTGAAGATAGAGGAGTTTGATGCTGCAACACTAGACAATGCATGCCGCAAGCGAGTATCCTGCGTAGGCGAGAGCGCTCGTACATCATACAGTGTCTTGACAGCTGCTCAAGCCAAACGACCGATCTGTAGTGATCGTGTTGCATCACAGTTTCTCGCATTCTATGATACCATCAGATTGATGGAGAATTTTGATATCGTCAACCAGTATAATAATATCTTTGTTGATGGATCAGGAACCAACGCGCTGTTTGATCTCAGTGATGACATTCGTACGCTTATGGAGTATCATTTTGAGTATCTTGCCAAGATGAAGGATAGCACCAAAAAAATAAATCCAGCAAGCTCATCTAATACTACTTCACTCACACGAATACCAGACGAGTTGATCGCCTCTACCCAACAACTCCTTACCGCTCTCCAAGTAGAGAATACGGTAGATCCTCGCCAAGACGTACAGATCGCATCGCTGATAGGACAGTTTACAACAATATCATGAAGCAGTGCCACCATCCCCACCGGTAGTATCCTCAATGCATGTATTGATCCAGTTATTGCCAAGCAAAATGTAGACTCAATCCTTCAACAACTCCAACAGACACAACAAGCAACACAACAATATAATGCATCGCTCAATACCAATCAGTCGCTCAACAACGCGATCAATGGTAGCCAAGATCCATCTACACTCACCTCTCAACCAGTCAGACTATCTACTATTACTACTCCAGATCGTACCATTGAGACAATCAATATGCCTGCATCTCTTGCAGCAAATTCACTATGATATGATATTGCGAGTATTAATGATGCTGACTTACCTCAAGCTTCGTGATGATGATCGAAGGCAACATGAGATGTGAGTATTGCATTGTCTGCTACCGGTGGAGTCGATCCCATGAAGCAGTGTGCCTCATCCTGTGTACAGAAATATAGCAAGGAAGACTCATCTTGTATCCAAGATTGTAAAAATAAAGGAGAGATAGGGTGAATCCTTAATCTCAGAGCATGTAGACAGCAATGTTTCAACGCAAAAATTGCATGTAGTGCGGCATGTTTCTGCCAGTATCAGTGAAGTACGACACCTACAACGGGCGAGGTCAAGAAGATTCATGAGATGTTTGAAGTCCGTCGATGTCTCGTTCCTACCAACAAACTACGCAATCCTGTTGATAGAAGCTGTATTAGAACAGATCCCGATACTGGCATCACCAAACTATGATCAATTGAATGTTATCTATATCAAACTATCGAACAATGAACATATAATAGAGAGTCGGGTAAATGATGACTTCGCGTAAAACCCAAAGAATGGTTTCAGCTCCCCAATAAGTTTGATCTCAAAAAAATGATCAGATTTACCATATGAGTAACCAATAAACCTATCGCTAAAGATCCAGCAAAGCACAAGGATATTGATGAAGATCAAGCAAAACGAAATTATATCCGTGAATCGCAACTACCCCCATCACTGATCAACGGTCAACTTGCAGGCAAAACGCAAGAAGAGTTATGACCATGGATTGATAATCAGATTCAGTTGTGGACAGATATCTCTACCCAAGCTCAAGCTACAGAAGCGATTGTTTCTCAGAAATAAGGTGTATAGTAAATCGACTATATAATTCCGATATTCATTTACAACTCGTGGTCGATTTCCTACGTAGTTAACCATCATGATAGTATTGTTAATTTTAGTTTGTGAATTTACTTTGATGACCACGATAGATACACTTTATTTAGTTGATTTGCTATAAAAAATCACGATTACGAGCCTGTCTCATAAATCCAAGCACTTGTTGCTTGGATTTTTCTGTGAAACAGAAAAATCAAAATACACTGTCACCTTAATTGCTGCAACGTCTAAATTTTTAACAAGCTAACTCAAATCTTATTAATTTCTTCAAATTATGTGCTAAACTAATAAGATTTCGTTCTATTTGAACTCATTCAAATCATCTTAAACGAAATCTCTCAAATCA
>JAYSSF010000088.1:0-4758 GCA_043720715.1 bacterium | reverse complement strand
TTTACATAGAGGACTAAGGGAAGATAGGAAATTAAAACTAATACTGTATTTGATTAACTCTAGAGTAGAATAGCCACACCTTTTTTACCATTAAGCCTATTTCTACTAATTGTAGAGATTTTTTTTGTGCTATGCTTGCCTCGGATATTTTCATATTTTATTTATAAGATAAGCTTACTAGGAAGGCATTACTGTTCCTGGTTTAACTAATACAATAATAGTATTTCATTTGCTACGTGCTACGTTTACTTCCTCAAGAGTATTGAGATAGATTTCTGTATTGGGATCCTCTTGACTGACATAGTACATAGGTATTTCGTTGTCGATAGCGATTTGGAATGATTGTTCTCCATATACATCTCGTAATGTCTGTCAATTATGGAATAATCCTACTTGAGACATGATATCATACAAATACAAATCGATCGATCCTATGCCATCTTGAGAGAACGTTGCAGGAAGATCATACGCCCAATTATTCTTGCTGTTGTCGTAAGTAATCTGATATGGTGCTCCATCGATTGTGAGAGTAAAATGCTCGGGAGATATCTTTGTGAGAGTGATTTTCTCTCAATCATGTCCAACTCAGGCGATTGTGGCCTCATTGAGCTTATGATTGTAATTCCATATTTTAATAATATTCTCCATAGTCACTTTGATATCTCCAGGATTGCTATCAACTTCGGTAGCAACAAATATATCTTCAATTTCTTGAATATTATTGTGAGTAATATCCTTAATGTTTTTCTGAGAAGTGCATACAATACCTGTTGCAAGCAGCACCGCTGTGGTGAGTCTTTGAATTATGTTCATGGATGTGTTTATAATAAAATATATTTTACATCATAATAATATAAAGTATTTTGTCAAGCCTTTTTGTGATAATGTAAAAAGCACTTGAAAAATCACAATAATTCGTTATACGATAGACAGACGAGACGCTGAATAGGTGACACCGCCCGATGGGTAAGGTGTCATTTTTGTTACAGGGATGTCAGACTATATTTATTATTAAACTACATACCGATGAAATTGGATGCAAACGTAATGAAGGAGGCGATTATGCTTCTGATCAAAGATTATAAATTTAACCCTGTGCAGGTGATGGACATGGTGAAGCTGGGTATCAAGACCGCTCTCAAAAAGGATGGACTCGTGGAAGATCGCAAGGCGTCACTGCAGGTCAAGATCGAGGCTGATGGTGGTATCAAGGTATTTAGAGAATACACTGTAGTTGAGGAAGTCGAAGAAGAAGACAAAGATCTCACGATTGAGCAGGCGAAGGAGTTTGTAGAAAATCCAGAAATCTGACAGAAGATCTATACTGATATCACTCCTGCAGAAATCATATTTACTCGTATTGGTGCTCAAGCGGCTGCTCAGACGATCAAGCAACAGATCAAAGCTCTTGAGAAAGAGAGATTCTATGAGAAGTTTCAAGATAAACAAGGAGAACTCCTTAAGGCGAAAGTTTTGAGGGCT
Organism: bacterium; assembly: GCA_043720715.1. Taxonomy (GTDB): domain Bacteria; phylum Patescibacteriota; class Gracilibacteria; order Absconditabacterales; family Absconditicoccaceae; genus JAYSSF01. Next base: position 3,276 of record JAYSSF010000088.1, on the reverse strand, counting down.
CTGTGAGATACCGTGATCCTCGATATTGACGGGACGAGCGTAGTCCTTCTCCCAGAAGGTCAGATTCGTGGTAAAATATACAATACTGGTGAAGAGATCTTTGTCTTACTTCGCAAGATTGATAAGGATGTAAACGGTGTCTTATTGGATATTACTCAGGCTTCGACTGACTTTATTGAATCACTACTCAACAAGATTATCCCTGAGCTCCAGGAAGGTAGAGTATATATCGATAAGATTGTACGTGTACCTGGTAAGAGAACTAAGGTGGTTGTTGGTACCAATGAAGATAATATCGATCCAGTATGAGTATTCGTCGGGCAAAAAGGTAGTAGAATTACAACGATTCTCACGCTACTGGATGGTGAGAAGATGGACTTCATCGAATACGATGGAAACAATGATGCCAAGTTTGTGGCTGACTCTCTCAAGCCCGCTCGTGTGACATCAGTCGAGATTGAATGAGGTAAAGCATATGTAACTCTTCCAGAGGATCAGAAGTCACTTGCAATCGGTAAATGAGCAAGCAATATCAGATTAGCTGGTGAACTGACTGGATATCAGATTGAACTCAAATAATGAAAATAACAATTATTACCCTGTTTCCAGAGCTCTTTGATGGGTTTCTCCATGCAAGCAAGATGGATAGAGCTATCACTGATGATTTTATCACGGTAGATTTTATCAATCCGAGGGATTTTTGTACTGATAGGCATCAGCAGGTAGATGATGAGATCTATGGTTGAAGTACTGGTCTGTTGATCAAGGCACAGCCGGTGGTGGAAGCTGTTGAAGCAGCTATCAAAAAGGGCTGCAAGTGTCCAGAAAAATTAGAAAAAGGATCAGAAAAATCAGAAAATGAAAAACTTGATCCATTGGATTGCTTCGTACCTCGCAATGACGAAAATACTGGGAAATTTGCGATTATCTATCCATCACCATCACAGACGACATTTAACCAGACGCATGCGACGAGTTGGGGTCAGGAATACGATCACTTTATCTTTGTGTGTGGGAGATATGAGGGGATTGATCATAGATTTGATCTGTATATGCAGGATCATTACCCAGAGCAGTTCAAGCGTATCTCGCTATGACAGTTTGTGGTGTTTGGGGGTGAAGCTCCGAGTATGGTGATGATTGAGTCAATTGTAAGACTTCTACCAGGTGTGATCACCCACTTTCCTCATGAGGAGAGCTACGACGTGAGTCAGGATCTATCTAATCTGGAGTATCCCCAATATACCAGACCTCAAGAGGTGTATGGCTATACGGTACCAGAAGTGCTGCTTAGCGGACATCATAAGAATATTCAGAAGTGGAATGTGGAGAATTCGGGTAATATAGGAGGAAAATAGGATTTTCAGAGCACTCGTCATTGCGAGAAGGAGGTACGACGACGCGGCAATCCAGCTTAGAAAAACTAAAAAAGCCTCAGGAAGATCTGAGACCTTTTTTGTTTCTGAGTAAATGACTCAGAATCTTTTACTCCACTCTGCATGATGGAGCATTGAGTGGTGCTCTTGGTCCTCTAAGTTGCTTCCAGCAGTAAGAAATGATAAGGTTGCTTATAGAAGCAGTTATGAAGTATGGAAGCACATCTTTGAACGAGTTGCCTGTTCCATATACTTCTACCATAATTAATCCTATTATGGCAGATGGTACAGCAAGAATCATATGCATTTTTGCATTACTTTGCTTTTGCTTCCATTGTTCTAATTTTTGGAAGTAATTAGTCCAATCGTCCAATACTAGTTTAGCAGATGAAGATTTAGGGTTTGACCCTAGAATTAAACTTTTCATAGTTTTCTTTTTTTAGTTGACATTTTTGTTTGACTTTAAACTTACTGAAGATATATATATATAGTCAAGGGATTTTTTGTGCTCGAAATAGTAAGAGTAATATTTATACTCTGAGTACTGGATTGCTTCGTCACTCCATTGTATTTCGTTTCTCGCAATGACGAGTGCTCGGGATGTGTTTTGATTTTTTGATTTTTTGATGAAAATATTGGTCGGACTCAGTGGATGAGTAGATAGTGCGGTGGCTGCATATCTGTTGCAGCAGGATGGTCACGAAGTGGCGGCGGGTTTTATGCTCAACTATATGAATGAAGATGATCCAAACTGTACGACCAAACAAGATTTAGAATCATTCCACGCGGTGCGTCAGTATTTGGGGATTGAGGCGTATGAGATCTTTGACTATCGTGAGGAGTATGAGCAGCGTATCCTCAACTATATCTACGAGTGATATCAGCAGTGAATCACTCCCAATCCTGATGTATACTGTAACAGCCTGGTCAAGTTTGATCTATTCCTCAAGGAGGCGATACAGATGGGATTTGATAAGATAGCGACGGGGCATTATGCGAGAATTACAAAACCCCCCTTAAACCCACCACCCTACGGGTCCCCCTCCCTTGTCAGGGAGGATAAATCTGCTGTGGGTGTTTATCGTTTGTTGAAAGGAGTGGATGCGACTAAAGATCAAAGTTATTTTCTCTCACAGCTCAATCAAGAACAACTAAGTAAAGCCATCTTCCCATTGTGAGGGATGAACAAGAGTGAAGTCAGACTACTGGCTCATCAGATATGATTGCCTAATGCTGACCGTCCTGATAGTCAGGGTCTGTGTTTTGTGGGGAAGGTGAAGATGGGAGATTTTCTTGCTGAGAAGCTGTGACCCAAGCCGTGAAATATCGTAGATTTGCAGTGACAGATCGTGGGGCATCATGAGTGAGCATACCGCTATACGATTGGGCAGAGGAGGTGATTGTATCTGCCGTTCCAGGCGTATGTGAGTGATGTGAATGTGCTGGATAATGTGGTGACGGTGGTGAGAGTGGGTGAGGAGGATGTGTTATTGACTGATCGTATTGTGATTCATAACCCACACTGGATCAGTGGTGAAGCTCCACGGTTGTGAGACTATCAGTGTAAGATTAGATATAGGCAAGATGCTAAAGGTTGCGAGCTAAAGCTAAAGGCTGAGCAACAGTGAGTCCCTAAGAAGGGGGAATATGTGATTGAATTTGACGAGCCCATCAAATGAGTAGCAAATGGGCAAATTGTGGTGATCTATGATGGGGATGAGGTCGTGGGGAGTGGAGTTATTGGTAAGATTTGAGGCGAAGAGAATCCCCGGGGGACGGTGGATTAACAAGATTTCTGTGGATTTACGCCCATATTCCTAACATTAGTTATTAAAACTACTTCCTATTGCAAAGATAGTGCATCATGATTATAGTAACTCAAGTACTATTCACCTATAAT
>JAYSSF010000087.1:0-4767 GCA_043720715.1 bacterium | reverse complement strand
AATACTAGTCATATAGTACTGTTTCTTAGCTTTTTTGCTAGTGAAAATTGATTATTTTAGTGTTATTTTAGAGGTAGGTTTTGCAGTGTTTCCTTAAGGTGACAGTGTATTTTGATTTTTCTGTGAAACAGAAAAATCCAAGCAACAAGTGCTTGGATTTATGAGACAGGCTCATTATAAAATACTTATTAAAAATAAAAATCACCGAAAAGTTAGTCGGATGATAATAAAGTTAAATATATTGTCAATTGATTTTTAATCTTCCTTTGATTCTGTCTGATTTTCATCACCTCATTGTATCACTTCAATCAGTTCATAATTTTTTCTTGATTCATAAGGTATATATTTAACAAATTCTCCTATTTCTTTAGCTTCTTGATTGGCAATGTGATTAAGAACTTCCATTGATTTTTGATACGTATTGATAGAGATGTTCATAGTTATTTGATGGTATATAATAATAAATATATTTTTTAAAATTTCTCGATTATTTATTCTTCCACTGGAATTGTCGTAATACTCTCAAATGATATACTATTGCTATCGGTGATGATCTTGAGCTGACAAACTGCCATCTTCTTGGTACTACTCAGTCCACGGATAATCGCAAACATATTACCATTTTGTTCCCTTGTTCTATGACTGACGTACTCTACTACATCTGTAGTAGGTCAGACACACTTGGTCTTGAGTTCTTTGCGAACTAAGTCAGTCATCACTCTTGTACTCATCAGATCAAAATACTGCGACATAGAGTTTACGTAATATTCATCACTGGCCCAAATACGATATCACACACCATCTCAGAATACATACCGCACGCCATCTCATTGAATAAATATATGACGATAAGATGAGATAAAGCTAGGATATTTTTCGGATCACTCAATACCACATTCATCCATCATGCCAGTACCTGGAATACAGGGGAATGATCTAATTCTGACTACTTCCTTATTTACTACTGGATCTGTGATGGTGATGAGATCTCATGATGACTTGATCGTAGCATCATATCATGGCCTAAATACTATCTTAGTCACAGGATCGTACCAAAACTGTGGACCGCTAGGCAGTGAGTCTGATTGATACTGACTCACATTGATGACAGGTACGATACCGTTATATTCTGACACGGTTCATTGTATCGTTGCAGTACCAGTGAGCTGGTTGATATTGGTAGTAGTGCTCTTGATGATAAACGTCTGCCCATCATCACTACGAAACTGTAACATCCCAAATCCATAGATATTACCAATCTCTCACTCAAGACGCACAGATTCACCAATTGCTCGTTTAGGCTTGAGAGCATTGAGGTTTTCCTGTGTTGTGATCTGCAAATATCGATCATGACTCTTCCATCAAAGCAAAAACATCATAACAGCTCACAAGATCATAAACCATACTAAGATTAGTGGGTGAGTCATAAGATAAGTCAGATTTCTTGATTTCATCATCATACGGTATCTAAATAGATGGCTCATATATGCTTATCTTGTGTCCAATGTCAAACTAAAATAACCACAATTGTCGTGTAACAACAACCACAAACACTATAAGGATAATATTTGATTATTGTATATTGCTTGTATGAAAAAATCTATTATTCTTATATTTTGATTTTTCCACCCTCTCGGGTATACGCTGTTGCTATACTCTTTCACTTTTCTATTTGTAAGTGAAACAAATGCCTCTGTCCTGCAGCCTCCAGTGGTGACCCGTGCTCAGTGGTGAGCAGATGAGTCTATCAGACTAGGAAATCCCCCACTGTCATCAGTCAATGAAGCAAAATGAGCAGATCCTAGCACCATCACGCCAACACAGAAGCAAGCGATTGCTGACAAGTATCTGGAGACTACATTCCCCAATGAATTTCGCAGCGATTTTATCATTAAAACACGGAACGACAAACTCATTCGTCGACCCATACAAATCAACAACAAAAAATTTAAAATCGTCATCCATCATACTGCCAAATCAATCTGAGCTAGTCCTACATATGAAGACACGGTCACCGAGGTAAAGGATATTTATAGGTTTCACACACTCACTCGTAAACGATGAGATATAGGGTATAATTATATCATCTGACCTGATGGGACGATCTTCGAGGGTCGTGCGGGCGGACCAAGCGCAGCGTGAGCTCATATGGTCAATAATAATGGATGATCCATAGGCATCTCACTCATGGGTAATTTTCAAAACGAAGAACCTACTGCTCAACAACTACAATCCACGATCGATCTTACAGCTCGGCTTGCAGATAAATATCAAATTGACGTCTATCGTAAGGTAACATATCATGAGTCAAATTCCGAACACCCATATATCAGTAACCATGTAGATGAATCACTTGTCTGACATAAAGATGCAGGCGATACATCATGTCCGGGAGTAAATCTATACAATAAACTTGACACTATCAAATCACAAGTCGCGGATCTGGTCGGTAGTACTGCATCCAGAGACGATACTCCTATTGTGACCGATCCTGTCAAATACTACATCCCAAGTACCACCTATCAGCTCTCTATCCCTCGAACTAAAACAACACAAATAACTTCCTGCGAAACCAACAACGCTATCTGGAACATTAAAAAATGCTGACTTGCCTGATGATATCTCACACTCAATCTTAGTAAACTCAACTCTCAAGCCCACGCTGGCTATCATAGAGTAACACTCCAAACACCACAAGGTCAGATGTATTTATATCTCTCACTAGAACATAGAGCACCTAAGCTTCAGTCCAATGATCCAATAGTTAGTATTCCCAGTATTTGAAAATACTATACATGATCCAAAATGAGTGTTATGCTCTATAACCTTACCACAAGTAGTAACTCGTGGATCGTATCATGCGTACAATGATGTATGCTACAATTCTGATCACTCAAACCCGTAAAATTAACGCCAGGTATCCGTTTTCAGTTAAGTAGAAACAAAGATCAACTCATCTTTCGATTATCCAACAAAAAATACAGTATACCTAGCATCTCCGTATCATCTCTTGGCACAGGAGTAATTACAATAGATAATTATAGTCGCACATACAACAACTCTCCGCTTAATACGCGAAGATGATCGCTTACACGAAATACCAAAAATTACAAGATGATCAACAAATGATCCATCACTGGGATCACAATTACTAATACGGTGAGGATGGATGATTATCTTCGTGGTGTCATTGCATCTCAGCCAGATACGCCTCAGTCTTATCATGATGTCAGATATCTCATCGCCCACACCAACACTCGCTATCGAGGTCAAAACATAACAGACGATGCTCGTATTCATCAGTACTATGGCGGGGCTGGAGCAGAGCAGTTAAATTATAAGCGACAGCTCAGCCATGATAACTATCGCTCTACTATCCTCAAAAATGAAACAAACCTGACCTATGCACCGTGGTTCGAGTGTAGCAATGGTTGGACTCGCAATGGAGTAGCGGACATCGGAGTCTGTGCCGATGGTCTCCAGTCATGACCATGAGTCGGTCTCTCTCGCCTATGAGCACAGATGCTCTCACAGAGATGATATACCACTCGTCAGATTATTGAGTATTATTATCCGGGAGTCACAATACAATCCCTATAAAAAAATAAAAACTCGATATACCAATCGAGTTTTTTGATCTTAGGTTTCTGACTCTCCAACAAAAGATGTAAATTATTTGATAAAATAACCTATTCTGATTATAATTTGTACTATGTGATATTTTTTTTGAATTATCAACTATAAAGAGAGCGATATTTGCAAAGAGACAAATAGTAATTTTTTGGTTAAATTGTACAAAAAAAACTTAAGTAAACTACTACAAATAAGATCCAAACCATTTACGCATTCTCTAAATTGAAAAATTACAGAAAAATATGATAATATTCTGTCAATCAGAGAAAATGCCACTAACTTAGCCTGGATTGATACGGATGATGACTATTCAATGGCATATACTGCTTTTGACACGACAGACAAAACAACAGATAAGATGTCTGAATGTATATGGATTTTAATAACCGCAACCGATGGAACAATAAATCATAATGGTCTTATTCACATTCCAGCATATCAACTCAAAGAATCATGATACGACGACATCCTTGATCAAGGAGAGTATATATTTAGGAAGTATAAAAATGAAATTGAAGGTAAATGATTAACATTCACATGATGCTATTATTGATGATGATTAATCCCTGATTCTACTCACTGATTATATGATAGATACAAGAAAGATTATGAAAATGCTACTACCAAATTGATGTTATTATGATATCAATTTTTCAAAGAATATCCATATCGCATATCATGACCGAAATGACAGTGAGAAGAATGTATTATCGTAGAAACTCAAAAAAATAGAGGACATATTTTGAGACCTGATGACGACATAACAATCTCTCGTCAGTCATTTTAATCTCTTCCAAACCCCATAACTAATAGTTCTACCTCGTTCGATACCACGACGCTCATATCTGGTACTAATATCATAGTGATCTGCGAGTTGGTCGGGATGATCATCTTCTAATCCTCCATTGTCTTGGAGATATCATGCAAAAACTGAGCAATCGTTGCCTTGCCTTTGCTATAATTATGATAGACCTTGAGTAAGTATGATTTCATTACGCCATTCATACTTATATTATAATCAGATGCAACAAAAGATGCCCATATTCCTAACATTAGTTATTAAAACTACTTCCTATTGCAAAGATAGTGCATCATGATTATAGTAACTCAAGTACTATTCACCTATAATCATGA
>JAYSSF010000086.1:0-12309 GCA_043720715.1 bacterium | reverse complement strand
TCTCCTAACTGGAGATTCAAACTAGTGAAATAGACTGAAAATATGGTTGATATTTAGAATAGGGTGGGTACTATGGGTTAATCATCGTTTCCTTAAGTAGAGATAGTTTTCCATGTACCACATTATTGACTATAGAATAGAGATCCTCTTGATTTTATCGTTGAAACTCTCATAGTTGAGCTATATCCTCATCGGGTATTCACGTTGTTCGATTTTATTTATTATTATATTATTAACTGATGAAAAATTTGTGATGGGTAGTACTCGCAGCACTGGTATATGTGGCAATTAGTGCATTCGGATTTTATAACAGTAGAATTAGTGCTGGACCAGTACTAGATAACTCATATGCTCAGATGCAGAGTATGTATGAGCGCCGTGCTGACTTGATCCCACAGTTGGCTGCTGTCGTCAAGAAATATGCACAGTATGAGTCTGGTACGCTCGTGGCAGTGATCAATGCTCGTAATGAAGCTACCAAAAACTTGGAAATCCTTGCTCAGATGGTCAAGGATGGTGATGCTCAGAGTCCAGACTTCTCGAGAATCTTGGGTGGTACCATGGCAAGTGTCAAAGCAATCGCAGAATCATATCCACAGCTCAAGGCAGACATACAGTTTACAGCGCTATTTACCGAGCTAGAAGGTACAGAAAATCGTATCAGAACATCAATCAAAGACTATAATGATGCAGCAACGGCATATAACACGAGTTTAGTCAGAATGCCTGATAGATTTTATGCGCAACTGTTTTGATTTAGCGCAAAACAATTGGTTACTCCTCCAGCCGATAAGCCGATCAAGGAAGTGCCAAATGTAGATAAATTGTTGGAATAGCTGTTGTAGGGGTGGGTCAATAACCCATCCGGGCAGATTATCGATCTGCTCCTACGCAAATTTTGCATTATGCTATGATGAAATATAGTATCTCACGTTTTTTTATTGCAATTATTATTTCAGTCTTCGGACTGATCGGATTTGGTCATACACAGAATCTCGATGTGATGAATCTGCCGCCGATGGCAGCACCAGTAGTAGACTATACCAATACGCTGACGGCGGGAGAGTTAGAGTATTTTAATACAGCATCAGTAGCGCTGGAATCATGATACCAGTGAGCTCAAGTGGCGACAGTCATCATCCCTGATCGTCAGGGTCATGAGTTGTATGATATCGCCCTACAGATCGGTCGTGGCAATGGTATTGGTCAACGCAAGCTCAATAACTGACTCCTGCTGGTGATTGCCAAAGACGAGAAGAAGCTGAGAATCATGGTATGATATGGACTGGAGTGAGTGTTACCAGACATCCTCGCACGTCAGATCTTAGAGCGTGACATCCGCCCACTCGTGAATCAGTGAGATATCGCTGGAGCAGTGCAGGCGTGGTATCGTGTGATCCCACAATATCTTGAGCCCTGACAGATGCCTGATACACTTAGACAGACGTGATGGCTGGAGAGTCTAGGATTCTTTGCGCTGTTTATCGCTGTGGGACTGGTGGGACGAGGTGGATATATCGGTAGTAAGCTGTGAGACTACTGGAACGGTGAGGAGACTCAATCACAACTCGCTGAACTCAAGGATAAGTCAGGATTCTGACCATACTCATGGGTATTGTGATTTTTGATGTTCTTCGCTGCAGTGATGGTCGGCTTTGTGAGCTTTGTGATTATATCATGGGTGGTAGGATTTGTGATGGGAGCACTGTGATCATACAGTCGTGCGATCTCACCCAACTTCTGGCAATCGGTCAAAAACGAGATGTATCGTGATCGTGGCTGGTCAGGATGATTTGGAGGATGAGGTTTCTGATGATGATTTGGCTGAGGCGGATGACGAAGTGGAGGTTGAGGGAGTTTTGGTGGATGAGGAGCGGGGGATTAAAATGACTTGAATTTGTGTAATAGGAGATTATAATATTTATAGATTTAGTTTTTTCTTATTATTATGGTTCATACAGTAACATCAGATACGCTCGCTAGCTTTATCATCAAGCTTGGTCAGAGATTAGTAGAGAACAAAGAGGTTCTCGTGGATTTTATTGATGATAAAGATTTATATATCAATAGTCAGGAATACTTGTCTGATAAGTGAGACATAGTATATGATATGTCTGATCCAGCACAATATAATAATTTCTTTACGAGTTTAAAAACTGGTGCATAATGAAATTACTGCAGCATAAATCATTCATTAAATCATACCGTAATTTGGATATAAAGATACAATTCAAAGTAGATGATACTATTATGAGCTTTATCTCTGATCCATTTCATCAGCTACTCAATAATCATGCTCTGAGCGGTAGATTACAATGACTGAGGTCGATTAATGTGACAGGAGACTATAGAATCCACTTTAGAGATATCAATGGAGACTATGAATTGGTAGAACTCGTCAGGGTCTGAACCCATAGTCAATTGTATGGATAAAATTCTTGTAGAGATGTGAGGATTTTTTGTTTTGCATTTTTTAGCTTTGATAGATATAATTAGTTATGTTTTACATCTTTAAGTATCTATATAATGTCTTTTGAAAAACTTGGTGACGATGATAAAGATAAACCAAAAAATGGTCAGTCTAGGCAGACTAAAGTCGAGTCTACTATTTTGGATGCTACTGTTAAAAAAGAAGTAGATGTTGTTGCTCTCCCAGAGAAAGATAATAATAAAGGTTGACCTACTGATCTTATGCTAGCTGCAAAAAGGGAAAAGAAGAAACAAGAAGAGGATAGGGCAATTGATATATTTCATTTATTTGAGTGAGATTTTCAGAAGTTATTATTTAATACTCCTAAGATTTTAAATTTCCTTCTTTTTGCACAAAAAGGCGGTAATGTATGCGATAGCTATGAATGATATCTCAATCTTATAAAACGCTCAGAGTATGAATTTATCACTGATTCATATCATGAGGATCGCTTTATGATTGCTTGAAAGATTGAGTTTGATGTGTTATATGATTTACTTTGTAGGAAGAGTAATATGATATACAATCAACTAGAACAAATTTCTAGTTTAAATTTTAATAATACAGAACTTGCCAAGACTATAAAGCTTTATGGCAAAAATAAAATAAAATCTCCTAAGGACAGCTGAGAAAATTGTGTTTGATATCGAGATCAGTCTTCCGAAGAGATATTTGTTTGATCAGCTGATGTATCTTCTGTAACCAATAACATGAGTAAAAAAACAACAATTAAAAATAATTGATTTTCTGTTTGTGATAATGAGACCTCATATCTTGAGATTCAAAGAAATGAATATTGAGGCATACTGGTAGATTCAATATGAGCTCCTGAGATATATATGTATCGTTATGATAAAAATTGAGACAAGACCAAAACTAGAGTATATGTGTATAAGGATCGTAGCGCAGCTAGTAAGGCAAATAATGAACTTGCGATTCAAAACAAAAGACTCAGTGTTGGTGATCAAATTGGATCTGCTACAAAATGAGTAACCGATATCGCTAGTAATGTTATTTGATCTATAATTTCTGCTAAGATTCTTGGCTCGTTGTTGTGAATAGGTAAAAAACCAGAAGAGAATCCTGCACAGACTAAAGATATAACTCTCGGTACAGAAACTAATCAAGCAAATTTTAAAGATAACTTATCGGGAAAGGATATCTTAGATAGGGTTTGATTAAAAGCTTCAGAAATACTAAGTATTTTTGGTGGGAGTTAGTGTATTTCTACTCATCTTCAAATAGTCCTAACTTACCTCCAATTGTGTTGTAGAGGTCGATTGGTTCGTATTCTGGCTCATTCATATCTGCGGTGGGGTTGAGCATGACCAGACCACCAGACTCATCGATTGCAATCAGAAACTCCATGACTTCGCTGATTGGTAGTGGTGTAGGTTTGTATGAGGTAAACTGGAGATTGGTCAGGTTTTTACATGCTTGCTCATCGGTAAACAGGAGTTGTACCATGCATGGGCTACCATCTGATTGTTCTGACTGTTCGGATTCGATTTGGGCGAAGTCATCTTCGTCGTTGATAAGTGCGTAGATAGTATTGGTAGGGATTACGATGTCGAGGAAGGAAGAGATATTCATTGATAATAGGTTTAAGATATGGTAAAAATGGGTGGAAGATAGGTTTAAAATAGGTTTTAAAAAAATTATAACCTTTGACCTATGACCTATGACTTATTTCCAGCCTGAGCTCTCACAATATTCAACGCGAATTTGTCAGACACATTGATTCTCTTGCGGAACTCATCCTCGCTCATAAACACTACACTTGCGTGATCAATGAAGAAGCTATGTAAGATTGTGTCGAGTTCTTTTTTGATTTGTTCGAGGTACTGGGGGTCGCTATGTTTGTAGAGTACTACGAGATCTTGCTCAATATCAAGCCCGAACAATCTACCATAATAGCAGTTACCAATCATACTATCATAAGTAGAGATGAGTTTATCGCAGGACTGCTTGAGTGTGAGCATCACCATCTGTGTGATCATGGGAGCTACGAGAGGATCCAGCTCAATAGCCCAAGCTTGAGCATGTTTATTGATAATAAGAATGTCTGACTCTTCGAGGGAGTCGATCTGTTTTTTGATTGCGGGGAAAGTTCGATCGAGTTCTTGCTCGAGAGCCCTCATGGAGACTCACTGTCTCTTGAACACGAGATACTTGATGATGTCAGATTTAGTCTTACTCCCAAGGAACTTTTCCAGATTCATACGATTTTTGTGAATTACTAGTCGTATAATGTAAAAAACGACCACAGTTGCAAGCTAAATTGATAGAAACTTTAATGGAACTTTGACTTGATTTTAGTTGGATAATCATTACTACTACACACTGCACCGCCAATATTTGCAGGCATGATGTAATTGGTGTAGCATGGCAGACTTCAGCTCTGCCTGTACGGGTTCGAGTCCCGTTGCTTGCTTATCTTAAGTAGTTTAAAATCGCATTTTATTGGGCAGATGGCAGAGTGGTTAAATGCGGCGGACTGTAAATCCGCTCCCGCAAGGGTACGTAGGTTCGAATCCTACTCTTCCCAAATCTATATACATACTTTTTATGGGCCCTTAGCTTATTTGGTAGAGCGCCTCGTTTGCACCGAGGAGGTGAGCGGTTCGAATCCGCTAGGGTCCATTTTCATGTATATAATAAGTATTAATCGTTCTTTAAATGTATCGTGTATCAATTGTTCATACGATCCCATAGCTCAATGGATAGAGCAATAGCCTTCTAAGCTAGAGGTTGATGGTTCGAGTCCATCTGGGATCATATTATGTCCTCATCGTCTAGCGGTCCAGGATGCTACCCTCTCACGGTGGAGATCGCGGGTTCGAATCCCGCTGGGGATACTTACAGTTACAATTACCTTTAGTTTTATATTTTTTTGATGGCAATACCACTTCCTAAAACTGGTCAAATACAATGAGCAAAAAAAGAGTTCAAAGTATTTACAAATGATCAGATCAGGGCAAATTCTATTATGATCATTGATGAAGCATGAGAGAATTTGGGTACATTTCAAAGAGAGAGAGCATTGATGATGGCAAGCGATCAGTGATTAGATCTGATCCAGCTCAACTACAATCCTCAGACTATGGTATCGACATGTACGATCCAAGACTATGGTAAGTATCAATATGACAAGAAGAAATCTCAAAATGAAAAGAACAAAACAAAACCAAAGTGAATGAAAGAGTTAAAACTAGGATACACCATCTCCGATCATGACCTCCAACTTAAAATGACCAAAGCTATTGAATTAATACAAGAGTGATATACGGTAAGATTTGTCATCAAACTCAATGGTAGAGAGATGATCTTCAAGTCTAAAGCACTCGAGAGGATGAAGTTTATCATCGAATGACTGGGAGAACAAACGAGATCTCAATGAATCAAAGAAGAACCAAGGTGATACTCTACGGTACTCGCTCCAAAATGATCAAGATAATAATAAAGTCAGACTAATTCATATTCATTTATGTTTATTTATATATTTCATTAGTTATCATGCCTAAGATTAAGACTCATAAAGGAATGCAAGACAGAGTAAAAATCTCTGCTACTGGTAAGATTATGCACAAGAAAGCTCGTAGAAATCACTTGTTAACTAACAAGGGGAGAGCAAACAAGAAGTTTTCACTTGGAAAGCAGTTGGACGTAGTATATACTACAAGAGTTGCTCATCTTCTTCCATATCTATAAGAATTTGGATTGATGCCTTCATTTACTATAATTTCACTTATAACACATGGTAAGAGTTAAAAATGGTCTTCAAAGACACGCAAGACATAAGAAGTTTATTGCGAGAGCAAAAGGATTTCGTCTTGGAAGAGGGAATGTCTACAAGCAGGTAAGATTGGCTTTGGTTAAAGCTGGTCAACATGCATATGTCGATAGAAAACTCAAGAAGAGAACAATGAGATCACTATGGATCGAGAGATTGTCAGCTGCATGTCAGACACGCGGTAGTAGATATAGTACATTTATTCATTCAATGACTGAAAAGAAGGTCTTGTTGAATCGTAAGGTATTATCTAATATTGCGGTTGCCTTTCCACAGGTATTTGATGAGATTCACACATTTATAACGAAATAATCTGCTGATAGCTGCTGAGATGTATTCTTGTGCAGCTAATTGTTGTATGTCGGGGTGGCGAAATTGGTAGACGCAGTGGACTTAAAATCCGCCAGTAGTGATACTGTGCCGGTTCGATTCCGGTCCTCGACAAACCTTCTATTTTCGATTGCAATTACTATCGTAATTGCTATACATAAGCTTATTGTATTCTGTGATTTATTATATTAATTTGTATTTAGCGCTATGTGATTTACCGTATTTAAAGCTTGAGATCTCAATACCAACGAAAGATTGATCGCCTTCTTCAAGAAGGAACTTCAGTTTTCTCATATCGTCAATACTGCAAAGAAGCAGAGACATTATGGTACCAAATGGTTTAGAAAAAATGTATCTCACGACTTTCCAAGTAAGAGAAGATATATTAGACTTCAAGCATTGGTTAGTAATCAATACAAAACAAATCAAGCAAAATATAATTTGTTTGCTCAGCTTGGTAAGATGGTATAATATTGTACCTTCACTATTAAGATAACACTCCCACTTTATTATACATCAAAATCGTCAATTATGTACGCAGTAATCGAATTTCAATGACATCAATATATTGTCTCACAAGACAGCACCATCATCGTAGATCGTATTGAGGATACTCAAGCTGAATCTATTACAATTGATACTGTGTTGTGTATGTTTGATGAAGAAGGCAAGAAAGTTCATGTAGGCGCTCCTTATCTCAAGGGTGCTCATGTGACCGCTAACGTCATCTCTCATCAAAAAGGAGAGAAAATTCATGTGTTGAAGTTTCATAGAAAGAACAGATACGAAAGAAATATCGGATTCCGTCCTTATCAAACTACTATCACTATCACTGGCATTGCCGCTAAATAGTTTTTACTCTCACTGTTGTTGTTTATGGCTAGTCCTAAAAAATCATCAAGACCATTTCGTGTGAAATCCCAAAAGACATCTCATGAGAATCCTCAAAATGATAAAAAAGATGAGATCGTATGGACAGGTGAAGTGATACAGGATCTCGGTTTTCAAAACTTCTCCGTGATGATTGCTGATCTATGACAACAAGTATTAGCATATCCAAGTGGTAAGATGAAGATGTTTAAAATCAGATTATTACCAGGAGATAAAGTAGATGTTAAAATTAGTCCAGAAGATTGGACGAAGTGAGTAATCACCTATAGACACAAAGTATAATCATCACTTCCTATTATATTATCTTATATCACACCGTATCCCATGAAAGTAAGAACATCTGTCAAAAAGATCTGTAATAAATGCAAAGTCATCAGAAGAAGATGAGTTGTAAGAATTATCTGTGAAACTAAAAAACACAAGCAGAGACAAGGATAATCTTGTTCACTTATTACCTTATTATTTAGTCAATTTATCATACTCAATGTTTAGACTACAAGGACACGTACTACGCTCTAACCAAGTTATTTGGACAGCACTCACTACCGTATTTGGTATTGGACGCCCTACTTCAACGAAGATTCTTGCTCAATTTGGTATTGTACCTCATACGAGAGTATCTGACCTCACTGAAGATCAACAGAAGTTGATCAGTGATTATATTAAAGATATGGTGGTAGAATCAGATCTCAAGAGAGAGGTTGCTACTCATATCAAGAGACTGAAGGAAATTAGATGTTACAGAGGTATGAGACATGCGATGTGATTACCTGTTAGAGGTCAACAGACTAAGACTCATGCAAAAACTGCAAAGAAACTCATGGGTAGAAGTAAAGTAAGACCTACTATGAAGAAATAACTATACCATATAAAATAGTCGCGACAGAAGTCAGACTCATTGTTTATCATCATTATATTATCATCTATTATGGCTGGAAAAAAACCATCAGTATCAACAAAGAAAAAGAAATATCCTAAAATGACCGAAGGTGTTGTTCACATCAAGACATCACACAACAACACGATTGTTGCATTTACTGATACACAAGGTAATGTAATCTTCAGTGGTGGAGCAGGTCAAGCTGGATTTAAGGGCGCTAAAGAAAGTAGTGCATACGCTGCTGAAATGATCGCTAAACAGGTCTTGAAGCATGCAAAAGATAATTGTGGCGTCACAGAGGTTGGTATTATCTGTAAGGGTATCGGTCTGGGTAGAGATGGCGTGTTCAGAGCGATCAATGAACTTGGTGGTATCGATATTAGCTATATCAAAGAAGCAACCGGTATTCAGTTTGGTGGTGTTAAAGGTAAGAGACCGAAGAGAAACTAATTAGTGTGATGTCGGATGATTTATTCGGATGATGTCAGATGACATACAACTTATTCATATTATTATTTTATACTGCTCATGGCAAGATATACTGGTCCTAAGTTTAAATTATGTAGAAGAGAAGGTCTTAATCTTTTTGGTACTGAAAAGTATAATGTCAAAAAGCGTAAGTCATTACCCGGTCAACATTGAGCTACTCCTGCAAGACTTTCTGAATATGGTAAATTGCTCAGAAATAAGCAAGTACTCAAGAGAGTATTCCAGATGAATGAAAAGCAGTTTGCCAAGTTGGTGACTGTTATCTCCAAAGCATATGCGAAGAATAATGGACTTAACCACGATAAAGTATTGGTACAGTTTCTGATGAGAAGATTGGATAATGTAATCGTACAAAGTGGTTATGCGAAGACTATTATGCAAGCAAGACAGATGGTAGTACATGGTCATTTCCTCCTCAATGGTACAAAGCATAATGTACCATCATATTATGTCAATAAGAGCGATGTAATTACTCTCAAGCAATCACTTCAGTCATCTGATCTGTACGCGACAGATAATAATCAACAGTCTCCTATCTGGCTCAATGTAAGTAAATCTAACTTCGCAGTAACAGTCTTGGATCTGCCTCATACAAATGATGCTGGTACATTGGATCTTCCGTCAGATATCTTGAAGGTAATTGAATTCTACGCGAGAGCATAATAGTATCAACTTTTCCCCCACCTATTCACTTTATTTTTGCCGACAATCGATATGTTAGATCTACAACAATACATCAACAGCCCTACGATTGACTATACTCAGATCGATGCTACAACGAGTAGTTTCGAGATCAAGTATTTGCCAAGAGGGTTCGGTCATACGATGGGTAATGCACTGAGAAGAATTATCGTAGGATACAACTACGGAAGTGCTCTTACTGCTCTCAAGATTAAGTGAGCTGCCCATGAATATGCGGTAGTAGAATGAGTCAAAGATTCAGTAATGGATATTGTATTGGCTACAAAGGCTCTCAGATTTAAGACTGACGAACTCACACCAAGATCACAATGGATCAGTCAGAAATTTAAGGGTATTGGTATTTATACATCATCAAATCTGACTTTGCCTGATGGTTTGGTCTGTCTCAATGAAGATGCATACTTGTTCGAGATTACTGACTCAACTGCAGAGTTGTATATCGAGATGAGAGTAGAGAAGTGATATGGATATTACTCAATCGAATTCTTGAGAGCAAGAGAAGAAAAAGCAGACGATACTGATACTAATCTCCTCTTGATCGATAATGATTTCTCATGTGTGACACAATGTTCATATGAGGTAGAAGAAGTGATTGAAGACTTTATCGGGAATATGAAGGACAAACTTATCATTACTGTATCAACAATCTCTCCTGACTTCTCACCAAAGGATGTCGTAGCATTTGCTGGGGAAGTGTTGGCATCATATGCGAAACTATTTGTCTTTTCTGATGCGTTTGTGGACAAATCAGTACTCGTGGATCATATGGATATCCAAGATGGTGGTCATACTGTAGCTGCTCATAATAGTGGTGATGGATCGATCAAGACACAGCCAATAGAGATCCTCGGACTCAGCGAAAGAACAAGAAATGCACTCCTGAAAAATAATATCCTCTTTGTAGAAGATCTCGAAAAAAAGAAAAGAAACGAGCTCATCAGTATGAGAGGTGTAGGTAAGAAAGCAGTCGATGAAATCGAAGATGCGCTTAACTCGATCGGTAAGGGACTCCTTGCATAAGTCAGAATATTTATTTATACAGTATATTATTAGTTATGAGACATCATTCAGACAAGCTGATCCAATTGGCTACAGGGCAATATCAAACAAGATCTAACGTCTTGAGAACAATGCTCACCAATTTGGTAACATCAGGATATATCGTTACAACTCCTAAGAGAGCGAAAGTATTGAAAGCATATGCTGATCATTTCTTTGCTCGCTTGGTCAAACTCCACGCAGAACGTCCAGAAGACGCTGCAAGAGAAGGTATCAGATATGTCAAATCTGTCATCTGGACAAAGGATGCTGGTCAGAAGGTAATTGCTGATCTCGTGCCTGCTTATATCGGTCAGAGTAGAACTAGTGGATATATCGCTAACTACAAGCTTGGCTTCAGAAAGTGAGATGGTGCAGAACAAGTCAGAGTGACTCTCGTCTAATCAACGTACATTGTTAATTTATACTTATTATCCTAGTTATCTCATGCAGTTCACAAAACAAGATCTTAATCGTACACTCTATGTGCCACTACAAACTCTTCAGACCACCAGGTCTGTCTATATGTATGACGCATCACAATATACACTTGGTAGATTAGCTACTATTGTGGCTGATCACTTGCTCGGTAAGAACAAAGCTCACTACTGTGATTTTTGGGATTGTGGAGATGTCGTAGTACTTAAAAATGCTGCGAAATTTCACGTTACAGCGAATAAGATGCAAAGCAAGATCTACCATAGTTACAGTGGATGGAAGGGGAATATCAAATCAATGACACTGAGCGAATTACTCGTCAAACATCCTGAGAAAGCTCTCTGGTTTGCAATCAAAGGAATGCTACCAAAGAATAAATTGAGAGACAAAAGACTCAAGAGACTTAAATTGTTTATCAATAATGCCACACCATACGATACACAAGCAAATGTAATCACTGTTACTAAATAATTATTACTATCATTTCATACTTATGGCTGCTACTAAATCAACATCATATACCTACGCTGTAGGAAGAAGAAAACAATCTACCGCTACCGTGAAGCTGTTCGCTGGGGGTAAGGGTTTATTTACTGTTAACCAAGGTGAGACAAGCATCTCTCTTCAAGAGTATTTTGGTGGTAGAGAATATATGTTCGAAAATGCAACTTATGCTCTTATTACTCTTGGTGATAATTTCCTCAAGTGATATGATGCAGAAGTCAAACTCATCGGAGGTGGTACAATGGGTCAATCAGATGCTCTCAAGCTTGCTTTTGCAAGAGCACTTATCCAGATCAACCCAGAATTCAGACTACAACTCAAACCACTTGGTTTACTTAAGAGAGACCCAAGAAGAAAAGAAAGAAAGAAACCAGGTCTACGTGGAGCGAGAAGATCACCACAGTGGAGTAAGAGATAATTATTTTGTCAGACGAATCAGAAAAGACCAGAGAAATCAGAAAAGTTTTTCATGCTATGAAGTCCCGCGATGCGGGATTTTTTCTTCCCGAATTTGACAATCGATATATGTATAGGTATAATAAGTAATATTTATTCTTGCCCTATATTAATGTCACCTATTAATGAATTCAGTAAATTATCTTCATCAGAACAGGTAGATTTAATTGTTAAAGCAATCTCTTATTTACCAGAAGATAAACAGAGGGTAATCATTAGTTCTGGCTTAATGGTAAAAAAGGTGTGGCTATTCTACTCTAGAGTTAATCAAATACAGTATTAGTTTTAATTTCCTATCTTCCCTTAGTCCTCTATGTA
>JAYSSF010000085.1:0-12310 GCA_043720715.1 bacterium | reverse complement strand
AGGAAACACATGACAGCAAACCTTTCACGATATGATGATTACGATGATTTTTGAGAATATCGTGAGGTTTTGCAGTGTTTCCTTAAGGAAACTAATTTTCCCTAGTTCTTGCAACAATACGTCAGATCATTATAGTCGTAGTATCTTTACTACGGCTTTTTTGATGCTTTATTTGATACCTACACCTATTGGTAATTTGGATGACCTGACTCTGCGTGGGTTGAAGCTATTTCAATCGTTGTCGGTTTTTGCGTGTGAGGATACGAGAACATTTAAGAATCTGCTCAAGCATTGCCAGATCAACTACAGCGACAAGGTACTCATCCCCCTGACGAGCTACACTGATCCTCGTCAGATCTTTAAAATCATCCAGATGGCACAGATAGGAGATGTATGAGTAGTATCGGAGGCAGGTACGCCATGATTGTCGGACCCAGCCAAGGAGCTGATCAAGTCATGCCGAGAGCAGTCATGTCCGTTTGAGGTATTGCCATGAGCCAATGCGCTTGTGCCTGCGGTGGTAGCATCTCCGTGTGATACGACACATTTTCAGTATCATGGTTTCTTGCCGACCAAGAAGGGTCGTACTACCTTGCTCAAGCAGATTTGTAGTGCTGAGATCCCTAGCTTTATCTACGAATCAGTACATAGAGTTGAGTCGCTATTGAATGAGCTTGATGAGGTATGATTTATGTGAGAGATAGGAGTCTTCCGTGAGCTGAGTAAGATGTATGAGCAGAAACTCGTAGGGACAGTAGCTCAGATGCGTCAGTATATCACTGATAAGATATTGGTGCTCAAGGGTGAGTTTGTGATTGGGATCTATCCTAAGCAGGAGAAGAGCAAGGAGAAGAAGAATAAATATTGAGATAAGGCTAAAAGCTAGAAAATTATTTTATATTTCTTTTAATTAATTGATGAGTAGCTTAATCTTGTTTGATGATCGAAATAATCTTAAAAAAGAGCTTTCAATTTCAGAAAAAACCCTATATCCAAAACAAAGGCAAATATGGAATGTATATTTATGAATCAATCTTGGTACTGAACAAAATGGATGAAAGAATTTTAGAAGACCTTTTTTAATAACTAAGAAAGTGTGAAATCTCTATTTTGGTTTTCCATTGACGAGTAAAAGTAAGGACGATTTTTGGCATTATTCGTTACCCACTAATTGTATGTTTGATGAGAAAGATCGCACTGAATCGAGTAAGGTATGTTTGGGTCAATGAAGGTTAATCCATCCCAAGAGATTTATTAAACATCTTTGAAATATATGAGAGGGTGATTTTGAAATGATCAAAAAAATTATTATAGACCTATATCTATAATAATTTATCAATTTGCCTCTCATATATAAATACATGAGAGAGGGTCCCGAAGGAAAAATGTAACATTAGTATACTCAAAAAAATTCTATTTGCAAATCAAAATTATCATGACAGAAGAAACACTCAAAAACACATTAGAATCATCAGATGATATCCAATATGATATCTATCTCTCATGACTGACTGAAGCAACGGTGAGAGGAATCTCTGCTGACCAGCATGAGCCAGAGTGGATGTTAGATCATCGTCTCAAGTCATGGTCACTATTACAGACCATGAGTTTACCATCACGATGACCAGATCTGAGTGGACTGGATTTGAGTCAGATAGTCTACTATGCTAGACCAAGTAAGGAATTTGTCTGAGCTGCGACAAGCTGGGATGATGTGCCTGAGGAGATCAAGCAGAAATTTGATCGTCTGTGAATACCAGAGGCAGAGCGTAGTTATCTTGCATGAGCAGGAGGGCAGTATGATAGCGAAAACGTCTACCATAACCTTAAAGCGAAGCGAGCAGACAAGGGTGTGATTTTTGAGGATATGGCTCATGCCTTACAATCTCATCCAGAGTTGGTCCGCAAATATTTTATGAAGCTGGTACCGATGACGGATCACTACTTTGCAGCATTGCATGGGGCAGTGTGGTCAGGAGGGACATTTATCTATATCCCATCTGGTGTGGAGGTGACGGAGCCATTGCAGGCATATTTTCGTATGAATACGTATGGAGGAGGGCAGTTTGAGCATACATTGATTATTATCGAAGATGATGCAGTAGGGGACTATATCGAGTGATGTAGTGCTCCCAAGTTTGATAGTAAATCACTACACGCAGGACTAGTAGAGATTCATGTGGGCAAGAGATCTCGTATGCGCTACAGCTCAGTAGAAAACCGATCTACCAACACTTATAATCTCAATACCAAACGCTCAATTATCGATGATGATGGATTTATGGAGTGGATCAATGGTAACCTGGGTAGCTGTACCACGATGCTGTATCCGTGTAGTATCCTCAAGGGTCATAGATCCAAGTCTGACCAAATCGGTGTTGTAGTTGCTGCTGCGGGTCAGAATCAAGATACGGGGAGTAAAGTCATCCATATCGGTCGTGATACGAGCTCGACCATTATCTCCAAGTCTATCTCCAAGGATGGAGGTATCTCTACCTATCGCGGTATTGTGGATATACGTGCGAGTGCTACTGGCGCAGTCAATCATACCGAATGTGATGCGCTTCTCATGGATGAATATAGTATCTCGACGACGATCCCACATATTGAGGTCAATAATGATAGTGCTGTGATAGCTCATGAAGCTAGCGCTGGTAAAGTGGATGAGACACAAGTCTTCTACATGATGAGCCGTGGACTGGATGAAGAGAAGGCTCTGGCCATGATTGTCAACTGATTTGTCGCTCCAGTCATCAAAAAACTCCCACTGGAGTATGCATGAGAGTTAAATAAATTGATCGAGATGGAGATGGAGGGTAGTGTGGGGTAGCATAAATAGAAGTACACAATTGACATTGTAAAATAATACAAAATTCACTTGCAATCTCTCTCTCTCTTTTATTATAAGGTTATTAATTCAATAGTTTGTTGGAGGTAAACCAAATAAAAGTTATGGGACGAGTGGCTCAAGCCAAATCCGATGATGGAAAAGTAGAAATCAACTTTTCTGAGTACGAAAGAACTGATGGCAAAGGAACAGATTATGTTTCTCAAGTCAAAGTTAACGGAAAAGAAGTTGAACACATTACCTCTCATCCTGATGGCAATGTAAATGTTACTAGAGATGGTAAAAGAACAACATTGTAATCTGCCGGATCATTGCCTGTTGAGTTTTTACTCAACAGGATTTTTTTACTAATATTCTTTTAGAGAAATGAATCAATTAAATCACTATGAAGTATTAGAAAAATTTAAATTAAAGAATCCAATTGGTTCTAAATTATATTTTGTGCTCTCTGGGATTGAGTTTCCTGATAATGTATGACATTTTATTAGGCTATCTGCATGATTATGACTTGATAAGATTATTCTTCATAACTGTATAGTAAGTAATAAAGCTATTTCTGTTTGAAGAAATGTAAACATTGAAATTATAGAGCTAAATAATATTCTTGACCATATGACTGATTCTTGAGATTTATTTTATGCAGTTGAAATTACAAGTAAAAGCTTTGATTATAAAAATATTAAAATTGACTCAGCTAGAAATATTGGACTTATTGTATGATCAGAAAAGAATTGAATTAGCGAGGAAGTCTTAGGGTTAACTGATCATGTTCATGTTCCTATGTATGGGTCTTTGTCTAGTTTGAATGTGTCCCATGCGTGAGCAATAGTTGCTTACGAAATTGCATCAAAATTAAGTCAATAATGGACCTGTTTGAGCAGGTTTTTTGATTCCTCAAAAGTCAGTAATTTAATAGCTTCATTATAGGTATATCGTCAAGCTTCAATCGTCTCTTCGGGTTGAATTGTGGTGGGTTGACACTGGTCGCAGTGTCCCAGAAAATAATCAACTTGTTTGGTTACATGTACTCACTTATGATCAAACTCATAATGCTCGGTGTAGATCGTGTCTCATAGTGTCACTTGTGTGACTCATGTTTCTTCTCTTAATTCTCTCAGTGCTGTCTCTCTGGATTCTTCGTTTCACTCAGAATGACCTTTGGGGAATGCTCGATGTCACTTAGTATGATGGATGAGGAGGTAGTGAATGTCCAAGTCTGTCTGACAGTATCAAATTATGCCGATAGAGTAGTCATTGGGATTGTAGGAGTCTCTCATTATGATTGAACATAAGAAAATTAAGGCAATATACTGGATTGCTTTGTCGATCCTCCCAAGTTTATCACGCATTAACGGGATAATGACGAGGTCGTGGAGAAGATTATCTTTTCATTAACATTTGGTAATGTGTTTGTACTTCAACCTTTACCAACTCTCGATACTGATAGACAAACTGCCCAACTCAGAATAGTGTTGTAGTCACAAGATATAAGCCTACACCACTAGGGACACTATATGCAAATGATCCCATCATGATCGCTACAAAATAACTCATATATTTCATCATACCTGACATGTCGGGCATAGCTTGATCTCAAGTAGTAGGGAGCTTCGCTGGAGCAGGTTGTACCATACTTGTCATCTTGGTCTGAGCAAACGTCAGTACTGCACACAATACAACGATGATGATATGTCCAGTAGTACCCTTGGAGAGAAGATCCAGTCACAGCCATGTTGTATTGACCTGGTCGAGATTGAGCGTGCCAAGATCAAGATTAAATAACTGCTGTGCTACTGGATAGAGAAACGAGTATAGATCTTGTAATACATTAATATCTCCTGCTCCCAGTGACTGTATCACATGGAGAAGTCATAGAAAGACTGGAATCTGTACTAACATTCCAAGACAACCTTTGAGAGGTCAGGCTCATTCAGTTTTAAAGAGTTTCATGGTCTCTGATGAGAGCTTCTCTGGTTCATCTTTATACTTTTCTTGGAGTTCTTGCATTTTGGGTTGGAGATTTCACATTTGCTTACCCATCTGGTTGCCTGCCATGGTGACAGGGAGGAGAGCGAGTCTGAGTACGAGTGTCAATATCACGATCGACCGTCATAGATTACCACCAAGTACGAGAAGCAAGAGGATGAGAAGGTTGAATATTGGGCGAGTGATAATCTCGGAGTAGAGGAGTGAAAATGGGTTCATATGTTTCAAGGACAAGGAGAGTAAAAGGGAATACCCGAGAGGGTAAAAGTAAAAAGGATAAGGAGTGAGTGCTTCGCTCAGAATGACTACCTGAGGTAATCGATTACTTTAGTTTCACGTACAGCGACTACACGGATCATACCAGGGTAATCAAGTTGTGATTCTACCTTGACTGCGACTTCCTTGACGAGTTTGGATACACCAAGATCATCAATCATAATCGGATTGACAAATATCATGATCTCACGTCAGGCTTGCATGATATGTACCTTATCTACCCCATCTACTGATGAGATGAGCTTCTCCAGTTCTCACATCTTATCGATGAAGAATTGCTTGTTGTTGAATCTGGCTCATGGACGAGATGCGGAGATGGCGTCACATGCTGCGACGATCCAACCAATCGGGCTAATCATTGGGATATCGTGGTGATGTCATTCTGCGGTATTGACGGTGACTTCATCATAGCCGTATTTACGTAATACATCGGCACCAATGGCTGTATGTGATTCTCATTGATTTGCTACTACTTTACCGATATCATGGAGGAGTCATGCCTTCTTGGCGAGCTGCCCGTCGAGTCACATCTCGTTGGCCATGATCTCACACATCTTAGCGACTTCTACACTATGTATCCACAGGTTCTGACCGTAACTATATCTGAGATAAAACTGTCAGATCATCTTGGTGATGTCGGGATGTTGTAGTGGCATATTTAGTTCTGCGAGTGCTTCTTTGCCTTTCTCTTGGAGGAGTCATTCCATATCAGCGACTACTTCATCGTATACTTTTTGGATATAGACTGGATTGATACGGCCATCTTTGATCATGGCTTTGAGGACTTCTTTGGCTACTCGGCGCTTCTCATGATCATAACATGATAGTCTAACGAGTAGGGGAGTATCATCAATAATAAGCTCTACTCCAGTACATTTTTCAAAGTATGATACATTGCGACCTTCACGACCAATCAATTTACCTTTGGTATCTTCAGTAGGAATATCTACATTGGTTACGGTAAACTCTGCTACATTGTTCGTAGCGATACGAGGGATGACTTTGGAGATGAGATTAATTGCTTCTTTATCGACTTCTTGTCAGACAATATTCTTATATTTATCGACAATTTGTGTGATCTCTGATGAGCATTGCTTCTCTGTAAGAGCGATTATTTGTTCTTTTGCTTGTCAGACAGTGAGCTTCGCAATTTCTTCGAGTTTAGATTGTTGTGTCTCGAGAGCTTGGTCAATTTCTTCTTCTTTTTTGCTGAGTCTTTCTTTGTGGGTATCGAGCTGTTCGTACTTTTCGTCGATTTTGCGTTCTTTGTCTTCGAGCTTGAGCTGCATCTGATCTACTTTGGACATGATCTTATCTGATTCTACCTGAGCGTACTCCTTGATCTTGTCGGCTTGAGACTGTGCTGAGCGGGCAATCTCAGATGCTTCAGATTGTGCCTTGGAGATGAGGTGTTGCGCTTCAGATTTGCGCTTCTCTACTTCGGTATCAGCGTTTGTGATCTTGGATTCTACTTCGGATTTGAGCTTAAGATATGAAGATGATTTGCCTTGAGTGATGAGATATTGAATACCAAATCATAACAGTCATCATCCTAGTGCAACACCGATCATCGGTCAGATTCATTCTATCATTATTATAGTGTTAAGGAGGTAAATTTGTAGCCTATGGATAATGATTGGAAATGTTAAATCAAGTAATTTGTTTTTGTGGATTCTTTCCTCCAAGAGGACTTCCTTTGGGCGCGTGTTCAGAATGACAAAAAAGACTTGATTTTAGTGATTTTTCGATTAAAGTGATGATAGTTTATTTTTTTATAAAATTACCAATGACCACCTTAAGTATATTTAAAAAATATAGAAACTACGTTATTGATGATAGTGGAAAGCGCATAATTGTCCAGCTTGATCTTAGAAATAAGCTCGTAAGGAGTGCTTATGAAAAAATAATGAATGAATTGGAATCTAACGCTGTATTTGAAACGATACAAAAGACTGATAAGGATCCAACAAATACTTGGTCTGATTTTTTTGATGTTGCTAATGAAATTTTAGTAACTAAGAAGAGCAAACAATATGTATAAAGTTGCTCTTAGTAAACAAGCTGAGAAGTCGTTTCGTAAGCTTCCATCTTTTGTAATTAATGGATTTGTGAAGAAATTTGAGAAATTATCAATTGATCCTTATGATATGGCTGGTGTAGATACCATTAAAAATCCGAAATCAATCGGTATGAATACTGAAATCGCATACAGAGTAAGGGTAGAAAATTATAGAGCAACTTATACTGTCGAAGATTCTACTATTACAATTTATATTTACGAGATAGAGCATCGCAGCGAAGTATATCGTAAGAAATACTAATATATCGGTCTTTGGTTAGAATAGTATTAATTATAAAGACCAATCTATTAGCTGTAAAATCGGTACTACTACTCTAATGTAATTCCGATTTTACAGTAAGTCAACCTCAACCCCCGATTTGTTGATTTTGGTCTTGATGTATGAGGCTAGATCATTTTCACTTGATTTTTGAGGAAAAGAGGATAGACTCAAGTTGTTATTTAGTTTATATTTCATACGAGATGCCTACTTTGACCTATGATACTACGCAATCATTATATAAAGCTTACACTGAAGCCTTGCTTCTTCAGGCAAAGCAAAAAACGAAATCTAAAATTATTGATCCGAAACAAACTTTTATAAAGATGTGATTATGAAGCTATGCTTGACCAATTGATAGTAGTTTTACTAATGACTCAATCGATGAGTTGGTTTACTGATGTTCTAAAATCTCATGAAAATAATACTAGACTCATCTTTTGTAATTGCCTTATGTAAAGAAGATGATTCTCAACATAGTGATGCCATGACGTACCTTCTTGAAAACGAAATTAGGGTATGAGAGCTACATTGTAGTTATTTCATTTTATCAGAAATAATGACGGTTGCTACATATAAACAAATATCAATAAATGCAATTCAAACATTTTTAACAGATTATGAGGTAGTGCTGTATGAAACTCCACTTTGGCAATATTTAAATTACTTCTACACTTTGTGAAAGCGTATTTCAGTAGCAGACGCCTCTGTCTTGTATGATGCTCAAATATACAATGCCGATCAAGTATTGACCCTTGATGATGAGCTAGATACTATTTTTGAAAAGATAAATATATAAAATATAAGTCAACCCCAACTCCCAATTTCATTATTTTGGGGTTGATGTGAAGAGAAACATGATTATAAGATTGAGTCCTGCTATAAGTAGGATTCGTCAAAAGGTACGAAGATGTAACCCTGTTAGGATATTATAGTCAAACTCTCATACAATCCAAAGTTAAGCTTGCTATGCGAGATATACTTACAACTTGAGTAAACTATAATTATTGAAAGCGTTTGACTATGTAGTAAATAACTATTGCGTCGATGGTTATTCTAATTTAGAGTTAATTTACTATATTATAAGTCTTTGTGATTTGCATCTGTAAGTCTGAGACTAAGATTTCTCACTGTCATGTCGTCAGTAGAGTAGTGTGTTTGCGTATATTATCAAAAATCTCTTGATTTTTGAGTTTTTGTCGTTATACTGCTGATGTAGCAGATGCTACTTTTAGTACTAAACATCGACTAAGCTCGAGTCCAGCACACCCATCACTTCTAGCCAAGTCGAGGCGGTAAGCTAAAGTAATATTTAAGCAAAAAATATTGTAAAGCCCAAAAGTTCTCGTTATAATTGTATTCTATTTAACTAATTACCAATAACATGGCAGCTGGCATCACAATTCAAAATACCAACACGGTAAAGACACGGTCTTTTAGGGTGGTAATTAGCCGTACAGAGGAAAATGACAGCTACATGGCTAATATTCCTTCTCTTAATACTTGTTTTGCGTTTGGCGATACCGTAGAAGAGGCTATGAGTAATCTACATGAAGCACTCGAAGGTACTTTAGCAATAATGATAGAAGATGGGGTATCTATACCAGATGATAGTAAAAACATGGAAATGATGATCACGATACAGTTAGATTCTTTAGCATTAACTGATTAGTTGCATGAATTTGTCGCCTAAAGTACTGGTAGATCTAGCAAAAGAAAATGGTTGGGTTTTGAGAAGAATTAGCGGAAGTCACCATATCTATAAAAATGTAAAAACGGGTATTAGTGTTTCTATACCCATCCATGGCAACAAAGATTTGAAACTTGGCACCTTTAGAGCAATAGAAAAAACGATTATTGGTAATTCATAAAAATGATATTTTATTCCTTTATATAACCTACATCATGACTAACAAGGAATCCACGAGAGTGGAGAGCACCTCCAGCATCGACCGATACGACAGAGCCACAGGCGAGCCTAGCGATAGCCCATTTACTTTATCAACCCAACCCCCCCATGAGCACCCAAACCACTCTCAACACTCAAACATCGACTCACCTCGAGTCTAACGCTCCCATCACGTCTGACTTAGCCTTTGAGGTGCTAAGCTAAACCTATAGTAAAATTTAATAAAAAAAGTATTGCAAATCTCAAAGATTCTCCTTATAATTGTAGCCTATTTAGTTTATCATCAGTAACATGACAACCAAAACAAGAAAAATACAAAATAATATCAGTTTTGTGATTGACTCAAATGGCAAAGAAACTGCTATGATTATAGATTTCAAAAATAAAGAAATGCGCGCTTGGGCAGAAAGTATGCGTGAAGATTATTTAGATTGGAAAACTTTTGAAGCCTGGAAAAATAATCCAAACAAAGAATCCGTAGATTTCTTTGAGGCGACAAATGAGATTTTAGCAGTTAAGAAAACTTCAGATGTATCTCGTTAAAATTGAAAAATCAGCACTAAAGCAATTGAAATCTCTACCAACTTTTATTATAGAAAGTTTTAAAAATAAGTTTGAAATACTCTCGAAAGACCCCTACCAGATGACTGGGGTAGAAACCATAAAAAGTCCAAAATCAATAGGTCTTAATATAGATAAAGCCTACAGAATCAGGGTGGAGAATTATAGAGCAATATACGTAATAGAAGATGCAATAGTAACAATAACCATTATTGAAATAGAACACCGTAGCAAAGCATATCGTAAAAAATAAAACTTATTTACCCACTCTTCCCCCCCCAATACTATGAGCACTTCCAGCATCGACCGATACGACAGAGCCACAGGCGAGCCTAGCGATAGCCCATTTACTTTATTAACCCAACCCCCCATGAGCACCCAAACCACTCCCAACACTCAAGCATCGACTCACCTCGAGTCTAACGCCCCCATCACGTCTGACTTAGCCGTCGTGGCGGTAGAAGGCTCTGGCGTGCAAGCTACATATACCTCGAGTTTGAGGAGCAAAGCCAAGATGGTGATAGCATCGATACTGATGGCTGCTACAACTCCTATGTTTACGAGTTGTGAAACTGATAAGGCGGTGGATCCGATAGGACAAGTGGATACCAAGCTTACCGCTGAACAGCAAAAGTTTGCGGATTTGCTCGCACCAAATAAGGACGGTACACCAAAAAGTATCAGTATCGACATCGGTGACCCAAGTAGCCCGTTTTATATGCCTAAATTGTTCCGTATCGAACTCAAGCTCGTCAATGCAAAATTCGGAACTTATGAAATTACTCCCTACATCTCCAAAGCACCAATCGCAAATGCTCTGGCAAAAGCAGAAGAAATTAAACCTGGGAAATCTGTACATTGGGTAAACATTGGGACAACTATTAAAAGGGTCGATGGGACAGAATTTTCTCCTATTAATACAATACAATTAAGTAAAGAAAATGATAATAATCCACTTACTTTAGCCCCATTTCTTGCTCAACTACCAGAAATTTTTACTTTTGATGAGTTCAATAAATATATTTCATCTGGAGCTAGATCATTACCAAAATCGTTTACGTTAAATAAAACCGACGAGTTGCAATTATATATTGAAACGGAAACTTTTGATTTTAAATTTGAAAAAATAATGCTTCCAATCAAACCTGTCGAAATCTCTGCAATTCAAAACGCGGGTAATTAGTCAGCATCATTTATTTTCCATAAAAATATAGTAACCTCAAGGCAATGACTTGGGGTTTTGTGTTGTAGGCTATGCTTGCACTGAGCTATATGGAAGTGTCAAGCGGTAAGGGCTTGCAATGTGGTGGGGCTTGGCTATAGTGTGGGCAATGTGCACGGTGCGGTGCAGGGTTTTATCTTATAGCTGGGCGACAATGTACAAGCAAGTAATCATCTGGTGTGGCGTAATGTGCTGTATGGGTAGTGTTTGGGCAGCTTCAAGTACGATATGTCCAAGTCAATATTTGTGAGGATGATGTTGTGGTGATGGTCAGGTTAATGGGCCGGATGCTGGGACGAGTAGGGGAGAAGAATGTGATAATAAAGCCCTCAATGTCTCATTTTCTAATTCAGAAGCCCGCTGGGGTGGTATGGTGTGTACCCAAAACTGTAGCATCGATACCTCTGCTGCTGGCGCAGACTGGAGCACGCTCTCCTGTGGTGGTGCAGGGTCGTTCAAATACAGAATAGAGCACAATCTATTTTGTAATAGTGAAAGCAGTAGGCTCAGTAGAAGGCTTTTTGATTACAATACCGAAGAAGAGATTCCGTTCAGAGTTATGAATGAATTTGGTCAGTTGGTGTATAATACCACCTATAATTCCTGTGGTTTTGGCGAGCCCATTTATAGTGCTATGTGTTGAGGTACTTCTTCCTGTTCTGCTCCAAATAGCTGTGGTAGTGCGTGATCATGCTATGCTCCTACTATATGTTGTGATGGCTCAAGTCAGTGTAACGCTTGATCTTGTCCTGCTGATAATAATGGCGGTGATGCCGGCTGTGGTACTCCTCCACCTTCCTGTGGTGGCTCTATCCCTACCAACGCTTCAGCGTGTAATAATACATCTCCTGGCTCAGCTACTAACTGGGATATCGTCTCTGATTGTACCAATGCTGGTGCCTGCATGTATCAGTGTGTAAGTCCCGCTGTGCCTAGTGGTACCGCCTGTGTGGTAGAAAACTTTACTCAGTATGTCTGCCAGTCCAACGGTAACCGACAAGCCAATGCTTCTCACCAGCTGTTCCAACTATTGGGAAGCTGGAGGCTCATACAATAGTAGCTCTGCTGCTGTATGTAGAGGAAGTGCAGCATGAGCTCCAGATAATAATAATTGTGCTGACCCTGTTGCCCCCGTCAGCTGTGGAGCTGCTTATGGCTCATGTACCAAT
>JAYSSF010000084.1:0-4818 GCA_043720715.1 bacterium | reverse complement strand
AAGTAGTCTTGTAGCCATGTGTAGAAGATTGATACTAAATAAAGGCAGTAATTATACTTTCTTTATATAGTGGTGCAATTAATATGATAACTTTTCATCAGCAGTATAATCTTGAAGGACAGCAAAATCTTAAAAATTTTGCAGATAGTTTGAAAAAAATCCTAGAACCTAGTGATCCATTATTGATATGAACTGTAGAGGGCGTTATTATTCCGAATAAAAATCCTCTTTCTGGTTTAAGCGAATGATTAAATTTACCTAAACCCATATTTGGAAGTTTTTTTATAGAACTGGTAGGCTCAGATTTTACTCGAACTACTTGAGTTAAAAATGTAATTAAATCATGATGGAATAAATTTTACTGAGAAATACAAAATGTAGAAGCAGATGAAACCTATAAGATACAGAAACCTATTCAAATATCAGTAAATCTTCTTCATCACGTATTGGATTCAAAAGAAAAATATAAGGCTCTCTTTACCGAGACTCAATGGGATATTTTTGAGAAATATATTAATGGTCCAGACGTTGTGAAAAAGAAAAGCAAATTGGTAAATATGCAAAAGACTCCTCAGATAGTGGCAACAAAGGAGAGATTTAATGTAGATCGTTCTTTACTGAATCAAGAAATAACTACATTCAAATCCATGGTCGGAGACATCCAAATAGGTAAGAAACAATTTGAGTCTCAAATATATAATCAACTGAGAATACTTAATAAAGACAAATCAGAAAGAATACGAAATTTATCGCAAGGTAGTAATTCTATAATGTCTTTTTTTGAGTCTATTGGTGAAGATGACTTGTCGTATGCTAGGGAATTGATTGTGTGTTTAAAGTCTCGATCTAATACCAGAATGAAACAATCAGAAGATGAAAAACTTTATGGTAATATAAATAAGTATTTATCTAGTGCTCATGATTATTGTGAAAATCTTCTAAATACGAGGCGTAAGTCAATTCAAGAGCAGTAGGAATCGGACCTACGATATCGGCTTCGGAGACCGATGTGTTACCATTACACTATGCTCTTATGGGAGACTAGGGATAGCTAGTCAATTTTAACTTGTTGTACTTTAGTATTCTGACCCCTTGCGAGTAACCATCGTAGTTTCTTATTTTGCTCTAATTCGCGGAGTGTGCCGGTGTGGTGGACGGAGACTGAGTAAACCTCCCCCGACCCCTCCTTCATAGGAGGGGAGAAAAATTGTTGGACAATTTCACTGCGATGTCGTTTGATGCTGCGACAGTGGTGAGTTCGACTTACATCACAAGCGTAGTACGACCAGTCCAGTCAGATGATGGTATCGACGGCAGCATCTTTGAGTGGGCGGAGGAGTTGTTTAATGAGAGAGTTGCAGATATAGTGGTCGGGCCTATGATCGCCTAGTCGATGTGTGAGGTGCTGATCAATACTTGTCCAAATGGGGAAGTTTGGATTGAAGTGGCGATTATTGAGCTGCTTGTTTAGCAAAATCCCATCGGTTGCACCGTGCCCCCCTTCTCAGGGGGAATAATTTGAGGTGATATCTCACCAATGGAGATTAATTGATTCACATTGCCCAGGAGTGCCTATAAATCAGATTTTGCCTACAATGCTATGTTGGAGTGTATGCTTGAGATATTGTGTAAATATGGGTAGAATTTGTGGATATTGGTTTTCATAATGTAACTCAATTACTGGTGGACAGATGACATAATCTACTCACTGATCAACAAGATAATCAAGTCAGGCTTTCATAATACTATGGTGATGAGCAAGAGTAGTCTGACTACTGTTTTGGTTGAGTTGATCTCGATAGATGATGTATTCATGATCGTATTGACCCATCCGCTGCCAGCAGTATAGTGAGCTATAAGTATCGATTAGTAGTCAAATTCTCATTTCTGTAGCATCGTATAAAAAGGCATTAGTTCGTTGAAATTTTGAGATTCAAACATTAAGTTAATAGTTTCAAGTTTACGTTTGTCACTTCTATATTTCTTATTAATTCTGAGGACAGCATCATGATCTCATTCTTTGACTGCTGCTACTAGTGCTTTATCGCGTCTTTCAAGATTTTTGATGAGATTCTGTCTTGTAGTTTTATAGCGATAACGGACATAGAGCATCGTCTTATCGAATAGATCATTTTCAAATTTGTTCATCACCTTAATAATCTGTGTTTGTAGAATTTTGGATTGAAGTAATTTTGGCTGTATTTCATCAAGATATGAGTTTCGGTATTCACTGTATTCTGGCTGATTAGTGAGGCTGAGTTGAGCTATTTTGACTTGTTGAACATATATATTGATCTTTTGATCAAGTGTGCGTAGATATGATAAACAGGTACGATCTTCGGGGGTATTAGATTTTGTAGTGATTGTGATACGATTACTCGTTTGAATATTGCAATAATATTTATACTCAAAATATCCATGACTAGCATCAAATCTTGTGACTAAACACCACAGCAATACGTAACATAGGATAGATCAGAATTTAAATTTATTCATTAGTTTGTAGTAGTAATAATGCTGAGATGTCATGCACGGAAGATTTCTCTCATGCTTGGGTAGAGGATCAGTCATGTGATCTCTTGGATGGTAGCTCGTTTATATACTCATACGAATCATTCTACTGGTTGAATATTTACATCCTCTGGTTGTCCAATATGATGGACGAGATAATACGTAACCTCTTTTTCGTGAAATCATTGTCCAAAGTTGATGTTTTTAATCTGTAGTTCGCCGAGTCTTTTTTTGACTTTGAGGTTACTGGGATTGAGTCAGGCTTCTTCTTTGATCTCTCTGACACATGTTTGCTCTGGAGTTTCATCTCATTCTACTTTTCCTTTGGGGGCAACTCGTTCGATCTTTTTGCTACGAGCATGTCTCTTGATGATCAAGAATCTAGGCTGACCATCATCGGCGATATAGTAGACTACTCCGCCTACACTATGTAATTGTTTTGGCATCAGAAATTAGGTTAGATTGGTAAACTTAGGCGTTGACGTTGTTGTCGGGATTCAATGGCGCAAATAACTTTGCGAAGAATCATGCAATTGGTCATTGTTCTTGTGCTACAATAGTATCAATTGACTCCTTGCGACCTTGTCATGGGTTAGCTTTGTTGATTGTGTATAGCTGTGGATCAAGTGCTATACTTGTGGGTTTTGGCTGTTGGATTTGAGTTTTTAGATCACTCAAATCATGTTTTCTGCTTCTTAATTCTTCAAATTGTTCACGTAATGTGTCAGCGATGAGTTGTTGTTCTGAATTTGCCTGAATTTGTTTCATCAAGCTATCGAGATGTTCGAGCGATGTACTGATCTGATTGATTTGCTGTGTGTCATTAGATTCGTCACTATCACTATCTACGCTATCAATCTCGCTCTGAATCTGCTCAAAAAGCTGATCAATGTCAATTCGTCAGTTGTTGAGTTGTTCTTTATTTGTTCAGAGTTGCTCTTTGTTCATCAACTTAACATACCCAATCTGAGCAAAAAAACAAGTTGAAATTTATGTATTTGTGGCGAGTGCACAACCATAATATTCTAAGTTGTTTTTCTTATTACAGATTTTATCTTGAAGTGAGAGATTACTATGGTTGAGAGCTATAGTTAGACTAGTATGAACAACTTAGAATGTACCAAATCAATCTAAATCTGTGAGAGAAGATCCATATGTAAGTGTTGATTTGGTATAATGAGCCATAAGCTCACACACACGTGCGATATCATATCTGGGCTCTTGTTGGGATTTATAATATCGCTTATGTGGATCAATGAGGATGATCTGACTTAGATTTCAGTAATCCCAAAAACACTCACCAGGAGTACAGACGATGGTTGCTTCTTGCCCATGTTTACTATTCCAGAATAGCTTAATATCTTGGTTGATGGTATGTTGTGATCCGATGGCTTGATCGAGTGTGTATCAGTATTGTTCTTGTTGATTGACGATAGTCCATCGATCGGGCATAATGATGAGGGTTTGCGGGTGAGCGGGTGAGCGGGTGAGCGGGTGAAGAGATTTTTTCTTTATTAATTTAGCTATATCATTGGGGAGATAGAGTTTGATAATATTGGCATAGGTCGTGTAGTATTCGTAGACGAGGTGATGGATAAGGGAGAGGGTAGGGGAGCTAAGGAGGACCTCATCTTTTATGGTTGTTTTTCAAACCCCTCCCCCCTTCGGGTACCTCCCCTTATACTCTCAAGGAGCACCAAGGTCAGGGGAGATGAAGGCAGACAGGAGTTGCGCAGGAGCTTGTCAGATCTTATAGAGGTGTGGTCGATGGATGGTCTCACCCAATACGAGGTAGTAGTTATCTTGATGGTCACACAGACAATCACCTATGGTCAGGCTATCGTCTTGATGAGAGATAATTGATTGATTGGCAAATGAATGATTGAGATGGTAGAGGAACATAGTTGCAACAATATCTAAATCTTGTAGAAAATCAAAACAACTTGAAAATGAGGACTTAATCGATACATTGGCTTCATTGCTATAGGTAATAGTAAGCCGCGGTAGCTCAGCCGGTAGAGCGCATCCATGGTAAGGATGAGGTCACGGGTTCAATCCCCGTTCGTGGCTTTTTTGTTTAGATTGATCAA
This sequence comes from bacterium, assembly GCA_043720715.1. Lineage (GTDB taxonomy): Bacteria > Patescibacteriota > Gracilibacteria > Absconditabacterales > Absconditicoccaceae > JAYSSF01. Next base: position 217 of record JAYSSF010000084.1, on the reverse strand, counting down.
TTATTGACTCATGTAAAAATCTATTTGCAATAATTATTATTTTCACTATACTTATTATAATTATTATTTTTTTGAAAATATCATGACCTATACTAAACCACTCAGTGAAAACACTCAGGTATGTAGTAGTATCGAAGATGTGCAATCTGCTATCTGAGCACCACTTGACCAAAGTGTGATCAAATCAAATCTCAAGGAGACGCTTCTCAAGATGGAT
>JAYSSF010000083.1:0-12890 GCA_043720715.1 bacterium | reverse complement strand
CTCCTAACTGGAGATTCAAACTAGTGAAATAGACTGAAAATATGGTTGATATTTAGAATAGGGTGGGTACTATGGGTTAATCATCGTTTCCTTAATATGTTGGCACAACATATGAGAGCGACATTGGATATTTCAGTACCTGGTCATTTTAAGGTACTCTTTGATAATAATCCCCATGTACATGAAGTATATTGATTCCCCCAAAAGGAATGAGACGAAAAACCGAAGTCTTGAAACTATGATTGAGTTATCTCCGCTGTTCCGTATGCTTCAAAGGAAGAATCACAGGGATTGCGGAATTTTTGATCAGAATTTCTTAAGGATTCTAAAAAATCTTTGACTTCTTGCTTACAGTGAGCAGATGAGTATCTTCGTGATAATCATATTTCATATATTACCCTTTATCTTCGCCAAATAGCTATTCTCCTTGGTGAACAGAATCCCGAACAATATGTATCTGATTTCTTACTAAAAAAAGAAAATCAACAGGTTATCTTCCTCTCGGATGATGAAAAAGCTGATGCTACTGCATGGAAAGCACAAGAATTTGAGCAAAGAAATATCGACAAGTCGACAATGGTTGTGTGAGTAGCCCTTGGAGCAGTAGATCCTCATAGAAATTATCATCAGCGGGGAGATGTTGTTAAGTGATTGATTGCTCAAGGATATGCTGTTATTCTTTTAGGAGACAATAAAGCAACAGATATACAAGATACTATTATGGATAGTTTGGATTATCAACAACAATCTATGGTTATCTCTATGGCAGGAGAAACAAAAAGTATAAGAGATATGATATCGAAAGTATGGGTAGTTGATGGCCTTATCGGGTGTGATGGAGGAATACCAAATGTTGCTATGGGTCTGTGAACTAATATTAATAATAAGCCAATACAAACTGTCATTATCAATAGTCGAATTCGTGGCTTTATGAGAATACCAGGAGAATTTAATAATATAAAGACTAAAGAAACATCTTGTAAAGTAGGGGGATTGAGTATTTTTAAAGATGGAACGAACAACCCTTGTCAAGGAGAATGCCGTACTATCAAATGATCTACTCAACAATATTGTGAGACTTGTATGTCGGGCATAAATCCACAGGATCTTGTTGGTGAGATACATGCTATGTTAAGTTAGAATCTATCGTCATTCTTTGCGCTATAAAACATGATCTTGGATTGTGTAGGTTTGTTGTTACATTACAATAGAATGACTTGAATATCACAGGTATATTGTTATATATTTTTGTTAGTTTATACTAACTGATTTTTGTTTTAATTATTGGCGAAGTAAGTAGATATGACTAGGTTTAACTAATATAATGTTTCTTTGAAAAAGATAAGTTTATCGATATTTCATTAGTAGTTTTTATTTTTATAACGGATGTTCTGATGAGTATTGAAACCGTAGGTGATTTTGATGCTTATATGAGTAATATAGGTGGAGAGAATTGAGTCGATGCCTCTCCTATACAAGAGAAGTGATCAGCAGAAGTTATCTTAGATAGGCAGAGTTTTTTGAATTTAATTAAGCGTTATAAGGATGAAGCATACACGATTATTGGCACAGGAGGGACATTTGCTGTTGTTCACGATGGGCATCGTTGATATGTAAAAACTACTTATCAAAATGCCATTAAAGAGTTTTGAGATAAGGTGCTTTTTGTTTTAATCTCTAATAATAAAGCATCTTCTTATCGAAGTAGTCCTGGTAAATCGTTCCCTACTGGTTATCAAGATGATCTTGTCAGATCTAGCTATCTCGCAGAGCAATTTGGCCCAATGGGAGTTGATATTGTCTCAGGATTTGACGACCCAACCCCAGAGGATATCTTACGCGCGATAAGAGAACATTGCTGTGAAAAAATTGATATTTGGGTAAAATGATCTGATCGAGGTTTAGAGGAAGTAATGCAGAAAGAAGGCAAGGAGGCAGAGCAAGTCTGGATGGTTCCTTTGGAGGGGCAGCGATCTTCTAGTGCAGTGAAGTTGCAAACATTGATTAGCGTCTATAAGAACAACCCTTCTGAGATAGACCCCATTGCATTTTCTTCGTGTGATCTTGATACATTATCAGCTACAGATACGCAAAAATATTTGGAATATGCTCAAGAAATGAAGATAGAGTCAACCTCTGGTGATGTATTAGATATTCTTAAAGATTTTCAAAAGGTTATCAATATTTGGGTAGCTAAGTTAAAATAAAAATAAATAGTTTTAGTCATTTATGATAATATATGTCGCATAAGATTGTAGTAATTGGAGATATTATCTTAGATCAGTATCATTTTGGTGAAGTTAAAAGGCTTAACCCTGAATCTCCTATGCCTTTGATTAATATCAATAAATCTGAATTTAGACTTGGTGGGGCGGCCAATGTAGCAGCAAATATAATAACTCTTGGCTGAGATTGTGTTTTGATCGGTAATATTGGCGAAGATAGTCATGGTGATGTGATTAAAAAAATCTGCACTCTGTATGATATTGAGTTCCATCCAATTATGACAGAGCAGCCTACAATATCAAAAGCAAGATATATAGAAACCACTTATAACCAACAGATATTGAGAACTGATTTTGAGGAGGCATTTAGTGTGGATTGAGGTCAGATTAAGGCTATTATCCAACAGATCAAAGATGCAAATCCTGATATAATTATTTGCTCAGATTATGTAAAATGAGTCTTACAAGAAGATCTCATCAGGGAGATATCAATTACTTTTCCTAACACGAAGATTCTGGTTGATACTAAGCCTCACAAATTTATGTTTTATACCAACGTTTTTATCTTTAAACCTAATTTTAAGGAATTTAAAGAGGTTATCGGTAAAGATATTGAAAATCTAGATGATGAAATCGCTCTCTATGGTAAATCTTTAGCAGTGCAGCTTAATGCTAATGTTGTGGTTACCAGAGGATCGCAATGAGCAAGTATTATTACACAACAATGAGAGACCACACATCTTCACACAGAGGCTAAGACAGTGTTTGATGTATCTGGTGCGGGTGATACGTTTCTTGCTGGTATCGCCGTCAAACTCAATGAATGACAATCACTGGAAAACGCTGTCATCTTCGGTAATAAAGCAAGTGGAGTCGCGGTAGGTAAGATTGGCACAGCTCTTGTTGGCATGGAAGAAGTGATATAAAATAGTGCTGAACTATTGTTTGTGACTTTAAACTTTTAATCTGTGTTTTATGTCTCAAAGATCGATTTATGAATATGATGTCAAAAAGCTGTTTGCTCAATATACTGACAAGCACTATGATGGCAAAGAAATCACTGATATTGATCAACTTGATCAACTTGATGTTAATCAAACATATGTGATTAAACCTGATCATCTCTTTGGCAAAAGAGGAAAGCATGGATTGGTGTGAATAAACCTATGAATTAATCAGCTTAAACAGCGATTTAGTCAGCATTATGATAGCTTAGTTACGATTGATAGTACGACAGGTTCTTTGACTCGCTTTATGGTGGAGCCATGTATCGCTCATGATCAAGAATACTATATTGCATGCTCGACGACGAGAGATTGTGATATTATATATTTTAGCACGTTGTGAGGGGTAGATGTTGAAGAGCAGTGGGATACTATAAAATCTGTGAACATATCGCCACTAGATAGCCTCGATGCAACCATGATTCAGTCAGCTTTTGGCATTACTGATCAACTCATTATTGATTTTATCGCAAGTTTTGTTGCGTTTTTTAGAGCATATTGATTTACTTATTTGGAAGTAAACCCATTTGTATTTGACCATCTCTGACAGATTCATTGTTTGGATATGGTGGCAAAGATTGATGATTGTGAGCAGTTTAATCAACGTGCTCATCGAGGAGATTTATCCATACCTTTACCATTTGGAGGAGTAGAATATGAAGCAGAATCGACAATCCGCGAGTTAGACGAGAAGACTGGCGCAAGTCTCAAATGTACTATTATCAATCCCAATGGTAGTATCTGGTTGATTTTATGAGGATGATGAGCATCATTGTGTGTTCGGACTATACCAAGGGAGTTCTCCATCAAGATCTCATTAGTGCAGTATGTGAGCAATATTCGCATGCCAAAATCCTCGTTGATACAAAGCCCAAAAAATTCACCTGATACAGTAATGTGTTTGTGTATAAGCCAAATTTCAAAGAGTTTAGAGAAGTGATTGGTCAGGATATCGAAAATACTGATGAAATGATTAGTCATCATGGGAAACTCCTCGCAGCTCAACTGAATACCAATCTTGTCGTGACCAGAGGTGCGCAAGGAGCAAGTATTATTACGCCACAAGGCCACCTGACACATCTTCATACACAGGCCAAGACGGTATTTGATGTGTCAGGAGCAGGCGATACCTTCCTCGCCGGTATTGCAGTCAAACTCAATGAGTGACAATCACTGGAAAATGCAGTCATCTTTGGTAATAAAGCAAGTGGAGTAGCCGTAGGTAAGATTGGTACGGCGATTGTGAATATCAACGAAATAGCTATGGGTTAAAGATTCAAAGTTAAAAGCAACACCGCCTCCCGCACATATTCCTGCAAGGAGAAGAACACGGGTAACTACTGGACTGCTTCCTTGCTTTCAGCCTTCCGTCTCTTGTAAAATTTTTAAGCCTCTTTAGGTCCTCTTATCCTTTTTACTTATCCTTTTCCCTATGTGAAAGAAAATCCTCTATATCAAAGCACAAGGTCTGGGTGACATCATCGGAGCCATTCCATTTCTCGTACAGCAGAAAGAACTATGAAATACTGTCTATCAAACATTCTATGATATGAGACATATCAATAAATGAGTGGAAAAACTAACACCCGAACAACAAGAAAAATACAAAAAATATCCGATGTACCAATGACGATATACAACACTGGAAATCCTCAAAACTTCCTGACTCATTGAGGAGATTGTCTTCATACCCTACGGCACATGGCCATTGATCAAATTCATCTGCACCCACTTCAAACATTACGATCAAGCCATCATACCAATCAAGACTCGCGCTGCACAAGTACGAGGCTCTCTCCTTGCTCGATCCAATAAAGTTATTTTTCAGTGAGTCAATGACATATCTCGTTTTCGTATATTATCGCAATGAGAATGCGGTCAGATGCCTCATGCGCTCCACGATTATCTCACTCATGTCAATCGATCAGTTAATAAGCTTGATGTTGAAGGGAGATATGTCACGATCTTCCCAAGTATCGTCGAAAGAAGCCTTGATATCGAGCATTGGATAGCTATTATTTCATTTGTTCACCAGCAATGATATAAGGTCGTTATCATCGGAGGCAAAAGAGAGCAGTGGTTTGTCGATAGCGTTAACCAGCAAGCACAACTTGATCAAAGTCAGATTATTAATCTCATTGATCAAGCCAGCATCCCTCAAACATCCTACCTCCTCCAGCATGCTTCTTGTACGATCTCAGGTAATGGTGGACCGATGCGGATGGCAAACCTTATGAATGCTAATTGTATCAATATTCACACTGTAAGTTCTTACTTGATGGAGCCACCAGTGGACAATAAGCATTCCTTCAATCTCAGAAACTATAGTTATCTCGAATGTCAGCCGTGTGAATCTGCTCAATCAAGTATTGGTCAGATTGGCATGCCCTCATGCGTATTCTATGGCACGCACAGAGAATGAGAATGTATCAAAGCAAATACTGCGCAACAAGTCATCTTTGTGCTTCATAAAATACTCGCACTTTAATCAATTCAATCTTCACTGATTATGTACTATTTGAGAGAGCTTGGATCATACTTAACCAATTCATATCACATCATCCAATTTGGACATCGAGCGATACGATATTATTATACGCAAGCACTCGCGATAGCACTTTTTAAAATTAAAACATACTCTAAAACCATCACACTTACTCTACAAGGTAATCAACTGATTGTACCCAATAATTTTGTTGCAATTCTCATGGTTTGTGAAATTTTTGTCTATGGAGTATATAAGCGTTTACACTGACTTGAACATATATTGGATCTCGGTGGCTATGTAGGTGATAGTGCAATTTATTTGTCTGCTCACAATAGCAAAGTAACAATGGTCGAGTCTGACCGATATCATGCTGATTTTGCTAAGCAAAATACTGCATCCATTGATAATATTATAATTCATCATGCTGCCATTATCGCATCTGATGAGCCAACTATCTATCTTGTATGAGATAATGAGTATCGAGGCACAGTCAAACCACATAAACCTCAAAATTATCAAGGTAGTATTACCAAAATCCCAGCTCTCAATATTGCAACACTAGAACAAGAAAATCAGTTTGATGGAATCAAAATGGATATTGAGTGAGGAGAAAACGAAATAGTCAGATATTGGATTGATCATGATCGTTTTATGTACAAGAAATGATTTATTGAATTTCACTTCTTTGCAAATCAGATGCAAATAGCATTGCAAAATTTTCAAGACTTTCTCACATTTTTAGGATCACAATGATTTCTGTATGTGCTTTACGATAATTCTAACCAGCTAGTTGATGTAATTAATTTTATTCAAGATCTTGTACTACACCCATATCAAACTCAATATATTAATATTTATTTTGAAAAACTATCATCTCATGCCTAGTCTCAGTAGAATTCTTGCATTATTACCCAATCTTTCTCGATATATTAAAGACTATCATAAAATTGCGAACCAGATTAAATGAGATCCTGATTTTTCTTTTGGGAAATTTATACCTGTTCTTATAGAAAAATTTGAAACAAGTTGAGTTTTGATGCATTTTTATTTTTACCAAGACCTATATGCTGCTCAAAAGATTTATCTTAACCAAGCAGTAAAACACGTAGATATTTGATCAAGAGTTGATTGATTTGTTGCGCATATTGCTAGTTTTAGACAGATTGAAATGTTTGATATTCGTCCATTATCAGAACAAATTAAAAATGTATCTTTTGTTCATTGAGATCTTCTTAATCTTGAGTCTAAATATCATGAATATGCCGATTCTATTTCGTCACTTAGTGTAATTGAGCATTTTTGATTGTGAAGATATGGTGATCAAATTGATGCTTATGGTCATCTAAAAGGTATCCAAGCAATTCACTCGATGCTCAAGCCGGATGGATTATTTTACTTTTCTGTTCCGATTGGACCACAGAGAATTGAGTTTAATGCACATAGAGTATTTTCTATGATCTACTTGCTCAAAATCTTTGAACCTTTGTTTATTGTAGAAGAGTTTAGTTATGTTGATGATCAAGGTAACTTTATCGAAAATGCAGTTCTGATACAACATCAAATTACTACTAACTATAGATGTAATTTTGGTAATGGAATATTTATTCTCAGAAAGAAATAATTATCAAATGTTTTTTACTTTATCAATAGTATAGATCTCTCATGAAAATTCTCTCTATATATCTATGACACAACTCTACTATTGCTTACTCCAAAGATGGTAAACTTCTCTATGTTCTCAATGAAGAGAAATTTGATAATGTTAAAAATAGCGATAATTTTCCGATTAAATCTTTGCAGCATCTTGCCTCTAAGGAAGACTTGAGTGATTTAGACAAAGTGATGGTAGTAGGAGAGGCAATCAATCGATGGATGTTGCGTTATATTGAAAACTACACCAAAGCAGATAAGCATAAAATTATCAACTATGAAGTCACTTGGTACGATAGACTATTGTATGCTGCGATGAAATATATGCCGTGGTTGATGAACTGGATCAATGATACCTATATCACATGGAGAAAAAAGAAATATACCCAACAAGAAATCAATCTTATCGAACAGGGTATCGGTCATAAACTCCAGTCAAATCAGGTGGAATTTGTCTCCCATCATCTTTGTCACGCATTGTCGGTCGTATATTTCTATGGATTGCACCTTCAAACTGACCCTGTTCTTGTCTTCACGCTCGATGGAGGAGGAGATAAGCATTGTGCTACAGTCAGAATCCGGGATAATGGTACATTTACAACACTTGCTACAGTCAGAAATCGATATTCTATTGGAGATTTATGGAGTAAATCGTTTACTGGAGGAATGGGAATGTCGCCGCTCGAACACGAATATAAGGTGATGTGACTGGCTGCTTATAGTGAACCTAAGTATTACCAGTTAGCATATGATAGGTTATTCAAAGATACAATCAAATTAGACTGACTTACCTGGAAGTCCAAGTACCCATGAAATAAATCCCATATTCACTATCATAACAAACTATGGGGATTGAGATTTGATAGTATTGCAGGGGCACTGCAACAGTTTACTGAGGATACTGTTATCCAGTGGCTTAAGAATGGAGTAGAGCACACGGGAATTAAGAAAATTGCTCTGTCAGGAGGAGTATTTATGAATGTTAAACTCAACAAGAAAATCCAAGAACAACCTTGGCTTGATAAGGTATATTTTATGCCGTCTGCAGGAGACGAATCTACGCCTTTGTGAGGAGTATTGGCAGGATATATCAGTACCGGGACCGATCTATTAACAGTAGAAAAAGTCGAATCAATGTATCACGGAATTAGCTATACCAACGACGAAGTAGGAGTATTTCTCAAAGATAAGTCAGATCTGTATAATATCACCAAATTTGAAACAGAAGAAGAATTAGTTAATAAAACAGCTGAACTACTCTCTCAGTTTGAGGTAGTAGCAATTTTTCAATGAGGATGAGAGTGGGGCGCAAGATCATTATGCAATAGAGCATTACTCGGTAATGCAAGCAGTCTTGAGACATTCCACATGATCAATGATATGATCAAAATGAGAGATTTCTGGATGCCATTTGCGCCTGCAATTTTGGAGGAATGCGCTGATGACTATATTGCAAATCGATCAGAATTAAAATCAAGAGTACACGAAAGCAGCTATTACATGATCAATGCAATGGATAGCACTCCTCTTGCACGCAAACATCTCAGAGCCGCAATCCATCAAAAAGACAAAACTCTCAGACCTCAGCTCGTCAATGCAACAAGTAACCCTCGTATGTATCAGATTCTCAAACAATATCAAAATCTGACTGGGATGGGGTGAATCATGAATACGTCGTTGAATATGCATGGATATCCACTGGTAGGGACCCTCGAACAAGCAATCTTTACACTGAATAAGTCAGGATTACAACATATCCTCCTCAATAATTATCTCGTAAGCAAGAAACCATGATAGTCGTTAAATTGATTGGGGGATTAGGAAATCAAATGTTTCAATATGCATTTTGAAGGTTTTTGTCTCTTAAACACAATACTACACTTTACTTAGATTTAGATCCTTTTTATTATGATATTAGGGAGTATGAATTAGGTATTTTTTCTATTGATGAACATATTGCAGATGCTAAGCACAGACCTCGATATCTTTATTTATGGAAAAATAAACTACTCGATAAAATCCAATATTTGATTATTTTTTTGTGCAAGAAGCTAAATCCAAAACATATTTTAGAAAATAAGCATCATCCTAGAATATACCCAGCAATGTATAATTTTAATCCGGAAGCTATAGCAAAAGCAAAAGATTGATGCTATGTTGAGTGATTTTGGGAATCTGAAAAGTACTTTAAAGATATTGAAAAAATAATCAAACAAGATTTTACACTCAAGCAGGAATTAGATGATGAGAGGAATACTCAGATATTAGAAAAAATAAATTGATGTAATGCTGTGTCTTTGCATGTAAGGAGAACAGATTACATAGGTTCTGATTATGAGGGAATATGTGGTAAAATTTATTATGACAATGCTATTACTTACATGAAAGATCAAATTAAAGATCCTGTGTTTTTTGTATTTTCTGATGATATAGCACGATGTAAGGATTGATTATGACTTACTACTGAAGCTTACTATATCGATCGAAATATTGCCAATAACTCATATAAAGATATGATAGTAATGTCACGTTGTAATCATAATATTATTGCAAATAGTACTTTTTCACGACGATGAGCTCGGCTTAATCTTGATTCCAATAAGATAATTATTGCCCCAAAAAGATTTAATAAATTTATTGATATTAAGGATATTATACCAGAAGGTCGAATTACTTTTTAATCACTTTACCCTCTCTCATGAAAAAAACCAGAATTATTGATGATTTATTTATTCTCTTTCTTAATCTTTCGTATCTTTTTAATACCAATTTTTCCTTATTTCGTAAACTAAAGATAAGTTCTCTATATCTATTTTTTATGATGAAAAATAGATTTGCTAGAATTAAAACAATATATTTTCAATGATTACAGTTAGTAGGAAGTGACTTACTTGTGCCATTTTGAGAAAATTTTGTCAAAAATGAATATCAATTTATATCTGACAACAAACACCCTCTTGTGGTAGATTGCTGATCAAACATTGGTGATAGTGTATTATACTTTAAATATCTCTATCCTGATGCTATTATGCATTGTTTTGAACCAGATCCAGTGGCATTTAAAGTACTTAAACACAACATAGAGATAAATAAGTTGAAAGATGTTCATACTTATAATATTGCTCTTGCTAAAGAGAAATGAGAAATTAACTTCTTTGTTGCAGATTCCGAAGAGATGTCGCTTACTTCAAGCACATTCCAGAATAGAGTTGCAGATCACACTACTACTATCAAGGTAAAAACTGATTCGTTATCAAGCATTATTGGTGATAAAAAAATAGATATGCTGAAAATAGATATTGAATGAGGAGAAGACAGTGTTTTAGAAGATCTTGATGAGAAGGGGCTATTATGAAACGTAAAAGAAATGATTATTGAATATCATCATAACTTTCCCGATAAGACATCGTGACTTGCTGCTTTTTTAGATATTCTTGAAAAGAATAACTTCCATTATCAGATTACTGCACTCCACTTTCCTATGTTTGTAAAAGAGGCGTTTCAAGATATCCTTATACATGCGTATAAATTGTAAATGGGATTTTTATTTTTTTACTGGATTTCTATGTTCACATTTAGCAAAGAATATCAAAGCATCTATCCCAATGATCTGCATCTCAAACATGAGCTGTGGTATTATACAATCAAAAAACATATCAGCTCATCAGTAATTAATCATATTATTGCAAGCAAGAAAAAACAGATCAAAATCTGTGATATTGGGGGAGGATATGGGTATGATGATATACTCATTAGAAGCTTACTCAAAGAAATCAATCCTTATATCGTAGTTAATATTGATGTGATTGATCCAACGCTTGATTTCTATAATACAGTCCATGCACTGAGTAAATCAGATATCGAAAAACAAAATCAAATTACTTATATCGAAGAATCATTTCTCACTATCGATACCAAAAAACTACACGAGCACTATGATATCATCATTTGTAGTGAAGTGATTGAACATCTGCGAACGTCAGAACAGGAAGTATTTTTCTCCAATTTTAATCGTATTCTTAAGCCCGCAGGATTAGTTGCCCTTACCTGTCCCAACGGTTCATCAATTTTTAAACAACTATTTTGACTGTTTACGCGAGCGCGTAAGACCAATCACATCTTCGAAGCAGAATTCAACTATCGTTATAGCCATATCGGAGTGCCTACCATCTTTCAAGTTTTGTGATTATTTCAGCGTAAATGATTTCAAGTAAACAAGATCTATGCAAGTGCAATGCTTAGCTCTACTCATATCAACCGACTTACAATGGGACTCAATCGAATATTCCAGCTGTTTATGTATCTGAATTTGTTCTTCTCCACTACCAACGTCCACATTGCTACCAAAATACATAAGCTCGACCAGGATAAACGACACAATGATAGTAAAATGGCTTTGGATACAAGTATTTCGCTTGATACTACAACACTTACTCCTCACAAACAAATCTAGTATTACTTTTAATTTTCTTATATACAATTATCAATGAAAAAACTCCACATGGGCTGCGGCTACGAAATCCTCGAATGATATATCAATGCTGACTCGATCGCACTTCCTGGTGTCGATATGGTCTATGACTTTGATGTGTTTCCTTATCCATTTGAGGATAATACGTTTGATGAAGTATATAGTGCTCATTTTATGGAGCATGTCACGGACCTGGGTGCAGTGATGCAGGAGCTCACGAGAATCTGCAAACCATGAGCTCAGATTAAGGTTATCGTTCCTTATTTTTCTAACCCTGGCACATGGGCAGATTATACTCACAAGAGAGGCTTCACTACTGCAACGTTCAAATATTTCCATCCTGATTTCTTCTACAACCATGATGCCAAAATCATCACCAAGGATCTGAGAATTCACTGGTTATGGAATAGGAAGGTCTTCCTCAAATCTGCTCCAATCAATTGGATTCCAGATTTCTTCATCAACCTCTCTCCGAAGTTTTATGAAAGATTTTTTGCCTATATTTTTCCTAGTGCAGAGATTCACTATTTATTGGAGGTAGCTAAATAATACTACATCATGAAACCTCTTGTCTCCATCATCCTCGTTAATTACAACGGTCTGAAATTTAATCAAGATTGTATTTTGAGTATTTTGGATCAGAGTTATCAGCATTTTGAGATTATCTTCGTCAATAATTCGTCAACTGATGGATCATGTGAGCAGGTAGAAGAGATGTTTGCTCAGCAAATCGCTAATTGAAAACTCAAAATCATCCAGCCGTGATACAATACTGGCTTTGCCTGAGGTAACAACAGGGGAGTGCAGAACGCTGATCCCAAGTCAGAATATATCTGTTTACTCAATAATGATACCGTCGTCCCACAAGATTGGCTCGAGAAGCTTGTATGAGGCATTCAGTCAGATGCGACATTGTGAGCAGTAGGATCTATTATCTACGATCAGGGATATGAGCAACAGATGGAGGATTTTCTGTTTGCAGAGCATAAGAAATGAATCAATAATTACTTCTTCGATAGCGTAATTGTCCCACAGACACTGGAAGATATCCA
>JAYSSF010000082.1:0-4926 GCA_043720715.1 bacterium | reverse complement strand
TATTTGATTAACTCTAGAGTAGAATAGCCACACCTTTTTTACCATTAAGCCGAAAATACCTAAATCCTTACGGATTTAGGTATTTTTGGGACAGGCTCTATGGCAAATAATTTTAATTTCAGCTCTTCCTCAAGAATTATTTTTTAGAGGAACTCTTTTGCCGCTCCTACACAATAAAATATCGGCAAAATATTCGCTATTAATATCTTCTATAATATTCTCAGCAATACACACTTTTATCCCCGAAGCAAATATTACCTCTTCTATAGTTATTCTCACGCTCACATTTTGTGGTTGACTGTTCTGGTGATGGCATATGACCAAATACCAAAACCTCTATCTACTAATAGCTTCTCATAGTATTATTTTAATGACATTTAATATCTTACATTAGAAGATTGGGGACGCTATCATCATCATATCAATCACTTATTCAATCCCAAAAAATCCAAGAGCTTAGATTTTTTGCTATACTTTGATTTTGTCTTGAATTGACATTATAAAACAATATTATATTTTCAATCTCTTGTATGTCCTGAGTCATTATAGTATATAACTATCAGTAACTAAGCCTGTATTTCTTCCTTTGTGGCTGGTGATAAATAATTCATTATTTTATCTCCAATATTTTTTGTTTCTATGAAATCAATTGCTTGGGTTACTCGTATCGTATGATTTGTGATGAGTTTACTATTGTGTAGTATGTGATTTAGTTTTGCTTCGGGTGAAACAATTATCACTAATAGTACACCACCAGTATCTAAGGCACGAGATGCGGACATCGTGGTGCCAACCATAAGCGAAGAAGTAACAATTGCTGTCGCAAGTGAAGCACCAATAAAAACAAGCTTCGGTGGTAATGGTACAGCAAATCTCAATACACAATCTCAAGCAGACACACAGCTCACACTCATTGCTGAGCCGGCGTATATGTGTGGTCAGTGATTTGTGGGTCGTGTAATCTCTAGCAACATCAATAATACTAGTGTACTCATCAGACTATCAGACCTCAATGGTCGTACGGTGATCAATCTTCACCCACACGTGGATAGCGATGGAGACTATCGTCAGTGAGTCAACTATCACAATGAATCAAGCATGTTCTATGTGGCTTCATGATACTATCAAGTACTCATCATAGCATACAATGGTAGCAGTGCGGAATCTATTGTATTTGATACGTATATCGGCACAGACTGTCCATCAGATAATCAAGAAGATGGTGATGATAATACGGATCCACAACAACCTTGGGACCATAATCTATGATGATATCACTCTAACGATAGTACTAGTGGCACAGAAAACAATACTACGAACAATAAACCCAAAGCAAACACAAGCTACCAGTCCGCAAGCAAGCAAGCAAATACAAATAATGCTGGCAGCTCAGAAAATACTACTACCATCGAAGCAAGCATCACAAACGATAATCTTGATAATGATACATCAACAAGTGGTGATGCTGATAATAAGACACTGGACTCATGACTTATTGATCACATTAAGAACAAAAATAAAGATGATCGATACAAATGGTTGATCTGAGCTATCCTGTGAGGAGGCCTCATCTACTATGGAGTCAAAATGGGCAAGAAATAATCACCACTACATACAAAAAATCAATACATTGTGTATTGATTTTTTATTATATTCTCCCAAAATGCCCAAGGACTGAGATGTGTTTGGGCGGGATTCATCGAGATTCGAGAATAGGGGTCATATATGGACTAGGGACAAGATGGATCGAGACACTACGAGTCAGTGCTCGTCTAATAGCGCTTGTACTTCGGAACTTAAGCGTCATCATGATTGTATTGGTCATGCTTGTCTTACCTACCAATCTGCCAGCTGCAAGCCATGAGCTCAGAGACCGACTCTTAGGAATCTGACTTACATCGGTGAGGAGACTTGGATAGGGGTGAAAATATCACAGATCATGATACATCATCCACGTACGAATATTAAATAATCACACTACCCATATTGGGAGCCATCACACATATCTGATCACACTATGCCACCAGATTATGTCAGGCTTCTTGAGCAGTATGATACACAGTAACTTGATCGTGAAGTAGATATTGAACGCTGTCACATGTAGCAAAAATGTACGGGCATGACGCAAGATACGAGCAGGCAACATCAGTCAGACGATCTGCGCATCATCACCATCAGTCGACAAAAGTTGTGCAGCATCACGGATATACTGCTCAATACCACCTACAGGTGCATCATAATCACTGATCATCAGAATCTTCATGCTGTGTTTGTATGTAATTATCATAAAATTGCAAGTAAGGGAAGATCTTGTATTTGATAATGAAGTGCAATTGGTTATAAACTCGGTAACTTTATGAACTTTATAACCTTGTACTACTTATGCCTAGCCTCAAACAGATCAAAACTCGTATCAAATCTACCCAAAATATCAAAAAAATAACCAAGGCACTCGAAGTAGTATCAACTGTTAAGTTGCAGAAAAATAAGGCAAGAACTGAGCATATGAGAGATTACTTTATCAAGCTTGCGCAGTTGATCGGTAAGGTGGGAGATTATACACACTTATTCCAGGAGACGATAAATCCTAAGGCTGACCATGATCTAGTAATCTTAATTTCAAGTGATAAGGGCCTATGTGGAGCCAGTAACAGTAAATTATTCAAAAATATCACCGAGCAATATCGTGATCATAAGGACGCGACAGATATATTTGTGATTGGTAAGAAGTGATTGGAGTTTGCTGTGAGATCTGGCTATGTTGTGGTGGGGAACCTGATGCTTGGTGATGATTATACACAGTCTGACTTGGCTGCGCTGTTTGCGTATATCGATGTGCATGCGGCACAATATCGTAGTGTCTCACTGGTGTTTAACTTCTTCAAGAACATCCTCATCCAGATACCACAATCGCTCACGATCTACCCACTGGATATGAATCAAGTAAAACAACTCCTCGAACAATCGGGGGCCATACTCAACACCACTCAAAGCAAAAAATCTAAAGACGATACACTGATCGAGCCGAGCATACCAGCGGTAAATAACGAGATCCTCAGACAGATCAAGCAATATATCATCATGTCAGCTCTGCAACAAAATAAACTCACCGAACACGCACAGCGTATGATCGCAATGAAGTGAGCCAAGGACAATTGTGGACAACTCATCGATGGACTCACACTGCAATACAACAAAGCCAGACAAGCGGCAATCACCAAAGAAATCTCCGAAATTGTCTCTGCCAAGATTGCGATTGAGGGATAACATAGTTTTCGTCATCGCGAAGTGCGACGTGAAACTAGTCCTTTAGGATAATACAACGAAATGATGTGGCGATCCAGTACTTACTATTACATCACAAATTACCCATGAAACTACCTACTCGACTGTCTAATGTAACACTCCATGCTCGTATTCTATGAGTGATTGTGGGGTTAATTATCCTCTCAGCTATTGTGATGTTGGTCAGACAACAGTGGTGAACCACTGTCGATCAGCACTGGAAGCATACTCAGGTATGGTTTGTTGGGACTACAGGAGATGATCCAATCATGCTGGATGTTGATGTGGCTGATACACCATATAAGCGCGAGTATGGTCTCATGTTTAGATGACAAATCAACTGGGGCAATGGTATGTTGTTTATATTTGATGATGAGCAGATGAGATCATTTTGGATGAAGAATACCTATATCCCTCTCGACATGATCTTCCTCAACGCAAGTGGTACGATTGTGTCAATCTATCCTGGGGCAAAGCCCATGGATGAAACTCCTATCTCCAGCATCTCTCCAACCAAATATGTGATTGAAGTAAACTCATGATGGACACTGGAAGCATGATTACAACCAGGTATGGGTATTGATCTCAATACGATCAAGTCAGACTAATTTTATCATTCAAAAAATAAAAATTATGATCACAACACTATGAGTCATTCTGTTTGGTTTTGCGATGGGGACGATCATGTGATCGTTTGGTCTTGTGTTGCTCGACAGATGGGAAGATCTCAAGAGTATGGTGACTGGCAGATCGGTGTGTCTCAGCTGTAAATATCCCCTCGGGATCAAAGATCTTGTGCCGCTAGGATCATATCTCAGTACTGGCGGCAAATGTAGATACTGTGGGGTATCCATACCCGTCTCATGTCCGATCATGGAGCTCGTGATGTGAGCGGTATTTGCCTGTACAGCATGATGGATTATAATAGTATGAGGAGACAATATTATGGTCAACTTGATTGCACGATGGATGATCAATCGGTCATTGACCCTACTTGTAGTCCATGATCACAATACACACTATCTCCACTGGGTCGCTCGGATCGTGGCGGGTGTCACAGCCATATGATATACCATCGGACGACATAGTGATATCCTGATAACATGTATACGATCGAGTTTAATTTTGGGAGTAGTATTCTTACTAATCTATGGTAGTGGATTTGCGGTACACTGGATCAAATATGGAACACGACAAGAGTGATTTGGCTTTGGTGATGTACTCACAGCACTGCTGATCTGATGGATTGCTCCACTTGCATTAGGATATGATACGCTCAATATGATCTGAGAATGAGGTATCCTGACTCTCATCCAGTTGGTCTTGTGATATCTAGTAGCGAGTAGCACGATCGGGTTACTCTACCGATGATATCTGTGGTCTCGTGGTGATCAGGAGATTGAGATTGCATTCATCCCCGGTATGGTGATAGGGTTTTGGATCTATGTGGTGATCGTGATACAGTTTGGATTATTTATATAAGAATAGAATAACAACAAAACATAGGGAAAATCCATAATACATAAAAAAATCTCTCATCATGAGCCTGTCCCAAAAATACCTAAATCCTTACGGATTTAGGTATTTTCTTCTATATTTTAGTAGTAAGTTATGTATACTAGATATAGTATTTCATAGCTC
>JAYSSF010000081.1:0-4954 GCA_043720715.1 bacterium | reverse complement strand
ACGATGGAGCATATTATACTGCGATCTATCTATATCAGATCCTCCTCCAAGAATTTCCGCAACAAGCAACATACCCCTCATATCTCAAACTCCTCCTCAATCGTGGAGAATATACGCCACAGTTCCTCACTGAATACCAAACAACCATCAATGCGCTTGTCGCAAGCGGCATGATAACTACTCAAGATGCTTTATTCTTTACATCATTTAGGACACTGATCAGTGGTGATGTAGATACATTCTATCAGACAGTACATCAGCTCAGTGGTGACTATGCTCCCATCGCGTCAGACTTACTAGCTAATCTTACCACGTATTCAGCTTATAAACAGGCCCCTCAGCAGTACCTCTGGTGACTATTTGCAAGTACTTTGCTTCGTCACGGATATTATGCTCCTGCGATCCATCTGGCACAACAGTCACTCAAGCTTAATCCTGACTATACTCTCGGTCTGCAGATTATGGCCTATGGTCGTCTCATGACTCATGACTGGGATAATAGTAAGCTATATCTCAAGCAACTCATGACGCTGGATCCTGTACACCTAATAACATATCAGAGATTATATGGTGTGGCGTCATATCGAGATGGTGAGTATAGAGATGCGGTGCAGTATCTCATTCAAGTTCAAGACAAGATTCCAAATATTGAATTACTCAGATATATCGGATTATCATATCGTGAGTTACAAGATTTTAATCACCTTGCCACGACCTATCGCACCATTTTGGATGATGAGAAGATTGACTCGATTGATTATTTTGAGTTCTTTGACAGCTATAGACGCTCAGTATCGTACACATCAGGTATGATCATGTCAGACTTGGTTAATCCTCTCGATCAATATGATAATGTTTTATTAGCTGACTATATTGTGAGTTGTACTACTACGATAGTTGGTCGTGAGTCTTATGTATGTGATTACGGCCGTGCACTGCAATCATTATTTACTGCAAACCTGGATCAAGCCATGGAGCAGATGGTAGTAATCGCTCGTGACCATCCTTATGATTTTGTCTATGGTATGATCGGAGATCTATATGCGATCAAAGATCAAGCACCCACTGCCCAAGTCTACTATCGCAAGGCAATAGAATCATCATACAACGGCTGATATCAGCGTTATTTATCCAATAAAATCAAGTCACTCACTGTCGATGGATCTGAGACGAATTAGATACACTATTGCTTTATTATGTCTTGTGACCACAATTGTGTTGATCACATATAAATTAACCGCTGACCAAAAATGAGCACAGTGAACGAGTGCACAAGTAAGCGAGTGAACGGGTGAAGTACAGTCCTTACAGCAATGATCTGATAGAAATATCATCAACTCAGATACTCGCTCTCTCGAAAACTCGAAAACTCGAGAAGATCTTACAGCCACAATCATCTCATCACCCCAAGCTAGCAATGCTAAACAGGTAATGCAGTGACCCAATCCATATCTCCTCATCGATGATAACTATCTCATCCCACTATCCACCAGTGTCTACGACGGAGTCTGGACATGAATGATCACCGTATCTGATAGCCCTCTCATCGTATACTATCGTTACGAGCTTCCTATTGGTAAATGATATACCTATCTGTATGAACTCACTACCAACAGCTCCAGAGAACTCGGCCAACTTACGATGGTAGGAAAAGTATGACAAGTATTTCTGTTTAGTATCAAGGAATCGTCTGACTCATATCGTGGTTTGTCTGCTATCATTGATGGGGCACTGACGACACTATACACTGGTGACTATACGACAGCACAATATCTATGAGACACTATCAAGCTCAATAACTCTCAAGAAATTTATCTCCCACTTCATGCATCATGATCCTAGGTATTGACCCATGAATCCGTAAGCTTTGATATGCTTTGATTGATCGCGATCTAACAGTGATCGATGCTGGGGTAGTATTACAGCATAGCAAAGCTCCCACGAGGCTGGATTATTTTACCAAGATGCGTGAGATTCAGTTATATTTTAGTCAGATGATGATTGATTATCAGATCGATGCGATCGGTATGGAGAAGCTGTACTTCACCTCTGCTAACCAGGCAAATGCAGAGTTTGTCTATGGAGTAAGAGCACTAATCTGGCTCCTTGCACTAGAGCACTGAATCCCAGTTTATGAGCGAACTCCCAACGAAATCAAAAAATTCATCACAGGCAACGGCGCAGCAGGCAAAGAGCTCGTGCAACAATTTGTGATGAAGATATTTCGCCTTGCCAATGAGCCGCAGTATTATGATACCAGTGACGCTCTCGGGATGGCGTATTTAGCACGTAATAAGTCTAACTCATGAAAATAACCTCACGAAACGTCAACGGTATCAGAGCAGTCATGGACAAGTGATTTCTCGACTGGATGCGTGCCGATAATCCTGATATTCTCTGTCTCCAGGAGACCAAAGCATTTGAGCATCAGATGCCGGCAGAATTTATAAGCTATTTGGAGCTCGAGTGATATAGCTACTGTCGACATGCTGGTACGAGGGCTGGGTATGCTGGTACGGCCATATTTTGGCGTAGAAGCGTGATATCTGACGTAGTCTCATGTAATACCTTCATTGACAATGATATGTTCTATGAGGATGGCCGTGTCACGGAGATCAACTTAACTATCACTCATGATAAGGAGGGTGGCACGAGTGAAGCGAGTGACGGGAGGTTAAACCCACCACCCTACGGGTCCCCCTCCCTTATCAGGGAGGATACGCAAATAACTCTACTCAATTGTTATTTCCCCAATGGATGAACAAGGGCAGACGGTACAGAGATGCTCACTTATAAGCTTAAATTTTACGATTGTCTGATCGAGTATATCCAGTACAAGCACGCGAGTGGTCGTAAGGTAATTGTAGTAGGGGATTATAATATCTGTCATACAGAGATCGACATCGCTCGCCCAAAAGAGAATCAAACCTCCATCTGATTCCTCACAGTAGAACGCGATAAAGTCAGCCACTATCTATCCTCCAATGATATGGTGGATGTGTTTCGTCATCTGCATCCGGATAAGACGGATGAGTATACCTGGTGGAGTTATCGTGCATGAGCTCGTCCAAATAACGTCTGACGGCGTATTGACTATGTGACAGTCTCTCGTGACCTCATCGAGCAGGTGACAGGATTTGAGCATCAGACTGATGTGGTGGGGTCAGATCACTGTCCGGTGAGTGTGATTGTGAAGGGGGTTTAATTTTATATTTATTGATAGTCAGAAATCTTTGCATAACCATCTCTTCATAGGAAGATTTGCCAATTATTTCACGACCGCAACTTTAAAGCATTCCAGATGGCTCAAATAGTAATGATTCTAGGTTCATGCTCGTATTTTTCTGATTTGTCGCGAATTTCTACGATTTGTTTTTGCTTATTAAATTTCATAAACCCTCCGCCTAGTATTTGATAGTCATAGAGTTGATATCTTTCTTGTAGAAGTTCTGTGTTTTGGACACTATCATCGTAGATAAGCTTAAATATCTTTTTCTTATGGTCTAATAAGAGTAAGTAGTATCATGCTGATATATTTTTTCGGCTTCCATAACATATTACTTCTACCTTAGCTAATCCTACTCTGATAGGGACTGTTTCATGGAGATCGAATCGTTGCTCTTGAGAGATACAGTAGTGAGTACGTATATCGATATTCAGCACTTCCGATCTTGTTAGCTGAGAGGTAGATTCTATAAGCATTTTTTCAAGAGTTTCAATGTTTGCCATATTATGATCATCATAACCTATCGTTCACTCATACCCATTGAAAAAGTTTTCATTAGAATATTTACGCATAAGATCTTCAGGTGTACGTAGTCTATGTATGTAGTATGTTTCGAGCGGTGTTAAGTCAGGATAATCTAACTTCACTCCTATTTTTTTTGCTCGTTGTTTGACCTCTTCTATGTCATTGACACACTGTACATAAAAGTAGTCAGTATCATACTGTATGCTATTGAAATAGTTTTGTAATAATTGTGTTCGTTTTGGTTGATCGTAACTGATATGTCCTACGGTTTTTTGTATGAGTTTATAAAAGACACTAACATTATATCAATCGATTAGGTGTTGCGTTGACTCAAAAATACGCTTAAGATTGATTTTATCATTTCACCTTTGCTCGAGGTAGTGATTGACAACGCGTATGATCATATTAAAACGATCCTCTTCTTTAGTAGTAAATTGTCTATTAAGATTTCCAACTAAGTATAGCTTTAGTGATTCTTCAATAATTTCTGTGCTTAGCTGAGAATGTATATTTTGTTTCTCTAGTTCTTCTTCCAATTGTGTAAAATTATGACAATTCCATTTAAATAGACAATTAGCATAAAAATCCTGACGCTTGCTATCGAGTAATTCATTAAAAATTTTTAATTCATCAATAAACTTAGTTATTGATTCATAAGGGTATGAATAATCCCGCCATATCTTAAATTTTATACCTTCATAATAATCACCTCTAACTCTTCATTGGATATGTTCAAGTGTGAAATCTTCTCATAAGTATTTTTTTCAAAGTCGTAGAACAATTCTTTTTTCTATTTGATTGATTTTGTCAATTTTTTGTTGTTCGGCAGTGAAATGAGAGTCTGTTGCTCGTTTATGATGAGTTGTTTTCGAGGTTTCTATTTTATAAAATACGTTGGAAATTATATGAATGGTTTTGGATTCAAGACTTTTATTTTCAATGTGTTCTTGTATTTTATCTCGCTTTCGTTGACCAACTCTAACAACTTGTTCTTTTGTCTTTAAAGTTATCTCTTCTTTATCTTCCGGATTTACTACTTTAGCCTTTTCCCGTCTTTTTTGTATCAATACAAATAATTTGTGTTTTAGTTCATCGTCGAATCATTGATTAAGGAAACACTGCAAAACCTACCTCTAAAATAACACTAAAATAATCAATTTTCACTAGCAAAAAAGCTAAGAAACAGTACTATATGACTAGTAT
>JAYSSF010000080.1:0-13062 GCA_043720715.1 bacterium | reverse complement strand
TATTTGATTAACTCTAGAGTAGAATAGCCACACCTTTTTTACCATTAAGCCGAAAATACCTAAATCCTTACGGATTTAGGTATTTTTGGGACAGGCTCACTGCGGATTTTTTATTTATTGTTGCTATTATATAAATTATGGCTTGATGGCTTAATTAAAAATTTAAGTGTGGCTAAATAATCTAACTACTACTCATAATGCTAATGGTTTTAGTTCATCCACTAGTAGATCAATCATTGAGCAAAGAATAAATGGTTGCGTCTATATACTGAACATCAGTTACGCTAGGAACAAATTTCTTATTATCTTCAATAATATTATTGTCTCAGTCTACTATAGTATGATATTCCTCGTCTATCATCCATGCACCATCATCTAACTTCACGATAATATAATGACTTCATTGTTGAGATAATTTATAAGTTTGATCATCGGCATCATATGAAAGATTGGCCCAATCCTCTCGCTTTCATCATTTTGTATATAAACTACTAGTCTTTAATTTTTGCATATGTTGTGCAACAGCATCCATAAGCCCTTTATCAATTATTAACTTTTCTTGAAGAACTTGTGTAGTTTCTTCTCTTGCAACCTCCTGATCAACAAATTTCCCACATGACATCGTAGAAGCTGCGATAGTCATTGTCAATAATAAGTTTTTAAATTGATTCATTTTTTATATTAAACAAGAAATACTGTCTAGATAGATAATCAAAAGTCATTAAAAATCAAGTCAATATTTACTATAAATTTTTAATTGAAAATGTCACATTATATTCATCACAATCTACCTCAACCAATGCGTCAGGAGAAGCAATTTCACTCACGAGCGTAGCGAGTGTCTCTCCTGTGATGTAGGGGCCAAATCATGTGATGAGCTCCTCTGGTGCTCCAGTGATGGAAAGCTGGATACGATCTGATACATCATATCATGATGATTTACGAGCATCTTGGATCGCGCGCACAAGCTCACGAGCATCTCACTCCAGCTTAAGCTCTGGTGTGATCGCTGTATCAAGCAACAAGACAGTGTCACGATCCACCGCGACGTCTTGGCTAACATCCGCAGACTGATACTCAACCTCATATTCGTCAGACGAGATCGTATAATCACCTACCTGTATCTGACCTCCCTCGAGTTGGGTATAGTTACCCGCTTTGGCCTCACGGATGACGTCTTGCATCGCTCCACCCAAGCGCTTACCGAGCATACGAGCATTGGGCTTGACGATCATGGTCACGAGCTGTGAGATACTAGGGTCGATGCTGAGAGTCTTGAGATTGAGCTCTTCACGGATGATATCGAGATAATAATCCTCGAGTGTTACATTGATGCGACCAGATGCAAGTGGCTGCTTGATCTTGATCTTGCGTTGAGACCTGAGTGACAGTCATAGCTCCACGATCTTCTGAGCTTGAGACATATCAGAGAGTAGTTGCTGGTTGATAAGAGTTTTGAGGAACATTGATAATTATATATTAATAAATCTTTTTTGTTATAACAGTGTAATAATTTTAGGAATTAAGTCTTTTTCATCATCAAATCTTAAACACTCTGCTGCTTCATCTAATGTATGCCGTTTTGTCTCTTTAATTTGACTAAGTTCACTTTCAGTTAAATTAGGCTCTCATGGCACAATCTCTTCTGTAGTAGCAGCAAACCAGTAAGTCTTTTTGACATGATTAAATCAATCACCAACATCATAAGCATATTCATTTATATTAATAAGATCCAATAATATAATATCTTGAAATCAAGTCTCCTCTTTTGTTTCTCTTATAGCAGCAACTTCTGGCGTTTCTCATTGCTCAATGTGTCACTTAGCACTTGACCAACCAAATAATTTCTCGGTCCATTGGTAATAGATAAGATATACATATCGTATATTTTCTTCTTTTCTCAGTAAGAATGTTCATGCTGTTTCATGAAAGATTGTTTGTTGTTCCATAGTTATTATTAGTTTAATAAATTTTGCTGATGTTCTTTTATAAATTCTTGATCACTTTTATTTGTTAACTTCATAATTCATTCCCCATTAAGATCAAATCGAACAACACTTTCTATCTCATCTTCATGGATTAGGGTTATGTCATACGATATGACGTTCATTTGATAAAAGCCTACAATTGAGATAATTGTATCTCCATTACTATCAACATATTGATATTTCATATCTCAAATATAATTCTTGATACTACAATAGTATCATGTTTCTTCCTCTACCTCTCTAATAGCACACTGCTCTGAATTTTCTCATTCATCGATGTGACCTTTGGGTAAAGTAAAATCTTGTAGTTGTTTTCTATAAACTACTAAAAATTTACCATCTTTTATAACAATTCAGCCTGCTTTCTTTTTAAGAATATCCATAATTTATTATTTAAGTGTTAAAAATATTTTATTAATTTGACTACAAATATATTCAATATCTCATTGAATAAAATAATATCATACATCGTAAGTATCATAATATCAGTTTAATGATTTTAAAATTTTATCTCTATTGTTAATAAGACAATCATATCAACTAGACACATATTTAAGATTTTCAAGGTCAATTGCCTCTATTCATAAAATCTGTGACGTAATGTTTTTACTAAGATCCAAAATAAAATCTAATTTACTTAACTTTTTACAAGAATTAATAAGCGAAAGACGAACATTAATATATAACGATTTACTATTAATACAATTAGTCTTTGTTGGATCAATTCATCTTAAATCTAAATACTCTTTATTTGTAAATTTACTACGTAAAATGGGAACTGGGAATAATAAGTTCATATCTGATCTAACAGAAATCACCTTATTACCATACATAAACTTATTTTTCTTAAAATCAAAAATAGCTCTATCATCTCATACGATCGAAAAATTACTCTCCATATTATTAAATAAAAGACTTGATACTATTGTACTTTTACCTGCTCATATTCCTCACAGCAATACTATTGCATTTCAATTTTGATCTAGTGCCGAAGCACAATGTAATAAATACACCTCATCTTTGTTAAGAAGTTTTTTTGCAACTTCAGAATGAAGTATAAAAGGCAAAGATTTAATTGATTTAACTCAAGAAATAAGTCTTTGATCAATAAGATTTGTCGCATTATTATTAAAGTATTTTTGATAAAAATCACCTATACCATGGGATAAAAAAAATGGATCCTGTAGTAAATCTACACTAATTCACCTAAGGTCGATATGATAATTACCTAGAATAGCTATTTGCATAAATTAGAATATTCTTTAATAATTAAATCAGACACCATAGACCATTGATATTTTTCACTATGTTTTAACAATGTAAACTTTAGGTCAGTTTGATCATTATCAAGTAATTCGATACAAAATAACAAGTATTCTTTCCGGTCATTAGTTATATATCTATATCAAAATGGAAGTATATCTTTTACAACTCACACATTAGTGGCAACAATAGGAACTCATGATATCATATTTTCAATTAAAGTAATCCCAAAAGGTTCGTCCCAGATAGATCAAAACATAAACAAATCCATATTTCTCATTAAATCTGCAACAGAATTATGATCTAATCATCCATGCAAAATAATTTGCTTACTATCTATATAGTCACTATATCTCTCAATTATCTCATCTTTAAGATATCAATCTCAAACAATATTTAATACTGCAAACCTAGAACCCCTAAGTCTTAATAATTCTACAAAAACATTGATAGATTCAAAGATACCTTTTTCTTTAATTAGTCTAGCAATTATGATTAATTGTTTTTTATCATTTCCAATACTTGGTAATCTAGGGTAAAAATACCCTGGTACTCCCGGAGAAATAACTATCTTATTTTTAGTGTGAGGTATTTGATCAGACAAAAAAGTACTTAAGCATAATATCTTTTCAAAACCATTAAGCTCAAATATTGTATTAAATTTCTGTTCAGTTTCGTAATTTTCTGTTCATTGAAATGTACAAATACTCGGTATTCCTAGAATATACTTGCAATGTATTGCCAATAAATTACTAGGTATCAAATGCTGAAAGTGAATACAATCAAATCAATAGTGCTTATCTAGTTCGGCTATTTTATCTAAGTAAGCTGAAATCATATCAGATAGAATATATTTATTTTCTTCTGAAAAAGTATTTGCCCAACTATTTAGGCGTTCTGTCTCTATTTGAACTATAATAACTCATAATTTTTCTAACTTAGTAACAACTCAAGAATCACTTAGATTAGATAACACTACAGGAAGATGTCATTTTTTAACTAACGACATAGCTAATCATTCAACATATTTACAACTACCACAAGGCAGTGAAATAGGTAAATTAAATAATGTGATTAATATTTTCATGAAATAGTTTTTTTGTAGTTATTTAAAAATACTTCCTCATTACTATCATATTCTTCTAATGACGGCACATGCATTAGATTCTGAACAGCTTTTTGCTTTCAACTTATATTTCATAAAATTATCGATCTAATCATTACTTTAATATGTTGTAGTTTATCTATTACGTTATCTCATTTAACAAATCATATTAAATTAACACCAGATTGCAGATGTTGTATTAGCTCCAATTTCCGCTCCTCTCAAAATGGACTTTTCTTAAGTAAATGGGGATACAGAGAATATATATCATTAATAGTTAAATCAATAAGTAAGTATGCCTCATACTGAAGTTTGCTATACTGTAAAATACTAGACAAAAAGTCATGTAAAGAGACTCAACCACTAGAATAATTTAACCCGTCGGGCTTTAGCATAAACAATCAAAGTGTACCTTTAATATCTTGTTTATAGTCATCTATATTATTCTCATTAGTAAATTGAGTAAATAATTGTATATCTGGAAAGTGTAACATTCTACCAAAAAAATTTATGTAAAAAATTCTTTAACCATAACGGTGAGTTATTATAAATAATGCTTTTTTTAAAAATATCAATTCAATTCTCAATGGGGCGTTTCTTAAAATCAATATCTAATCAATAAGAATGGCAAAATTTTACTGATTTATCCTGCCGCTTTCACCTACGAATAGCTGTACATATATATTCAATTGGATATGGTCTTTTTTTCTCAACCTCAAGAAAAAGAGGTTTGTTTAATTTTAAAGTTCTAGCAGGACTATTCATTTCAAAATCTCGAATACTTTCTCATTCTTCCAGTAACTCAAAAAACACATCTTTATTCCATATTGCTACTTGTAATGAAGTAATAAATGGAGCTCAAATCTGTATCTTTTTAAATCCTTCTTGTTCCTGAAATTCAACTCAAATCCTATCTAATGGCTCTGGGAATAAACGAACATAAGATACAT
This sequence comes from bacterium, assembly GCA_043720715.1. Lineage (GTDB taxonomy): Bacteria > Patescibacteriota > Gracilibacteria > Absconditabacterales > Absconditicoccaceae > JAYSSF01. The sequence goes on along the minus strand of JAYSSF010000080.1, from coordinate 7,756 downwards.
CATATAACAACACCATATCTAGTATTTCTCAAATTCTACTAAAATCAATTTCTTTCTTTATAAAATAATCATCTTGCATATATAGAATATATTTTTCAGGAATCTTATTGCAGACTTCTTTCATTTCTGTAGACCAATCACTTGTTGGTACAAAGATTTGATTAACATAAGACTTAGAGTACTCAACATTATTACTCACTAAATAAATTTTATATTTACATCCTTGAGCAAATAAATCCCAAAAATAGAAAAAATATTCCCAAATATCAGCATATCAATCACAAGAAGATACTAAAATAGCTATACTCTTATTATTCATTTTAATTATTCGTAAAATAACATTAAAAATTAAATATTTACTCCACCTCAGTCCAATCATCCAAATGTACTGACTCACGACCAGTGAGATCACGATAGATATGTTCAGAGATAAATGGCATAAATGGTGCGATTACTTTGCATACTTCGACGAGTGTGACATACAAGGTATTATATGCCTGGAGCTTGTCAGTATCATTTTCAGACTTTCGGAATCTACGACGAGAACGACGAATATACCAGTTAGTCAGATCATTCATAAACTCATAGATCGGAGTAGATGCAGTCACCATATCATATGCCACAAACCCATCATGAACCTGAGCTATCAGTTGAGTCAGACGAGCAATTAACCACTGATCGAGTTTGTTGTCTAATGGATAATCCAGCATATCTGACAAGCTGTGACAGCTTGGTTCAAAACTATCGATACTCGCATAGGTAGAGAAAAACGAGTAGCTATTCCACAGTGGTAATGAGATCTTGCGCAAGACTTCCTTCCAGCCTTCTTCAGAGAAGTTCATATCTCCACCAACTACGATAGGACTATTGGCCATATACATTCTGAGAGCATCAGAGCCATATTTCTCCATGCTTTCTTTGGGGTCTGGGTAGTTACCGTACGATTTGGACATCTTGCGACCATCGTTACCAGCGAGGACTCCTGTACAGATCACATTGGTAAATGCTGGTGAGTCAAACAACATCACACCCAGTGCGTGCATGAAGAAGAACCAGCACCTGACTTGTCCGAGGTATTCTGCCACATAGTCGGCTGGGAATGAGTTTTCAAATTTTGCTTTGTTTTCAAATGGATAATGTACCTGTGCATATGGCATACTACCTGACTCCAACCATGGATCGAGAACCTCAGGGATTCTCACATATTTGACACCATCGACCGTACCCCAGATCTTGTCGATAAATGGTCTGTGGAGATCAAATTCTTTATTGGTATCTACATCAATGTAGATTACCTTACCGTCAAGTTCTTGTTTGATGAGTTTGCGACTACCCGTCTGATCCAGCTGGAAGATTTCTTCACGAGAACCAAGTACTTGGATCGTAGATGGATCAAAAATCCCTCCGCCTTCGGCACCTCCCTTTCACAAGGGAGAACTTATATTTTCTGGAGCCCAGACAGGCATTGGTGTTGCCCAGTAACGAGTACGAGAAATACACCAATCTGGTGCTGATTCCATACTCTTGGCAAAACGCCCATCCTTGAGATGTCATGGTACCCAGTTGATGTCTTGATTATGCTCTACAAGTTTGCCTTTGATTGATTGGATATTGATGAACCAACTATCTTGGGTCTTGTAGATCAATGGTACATTGGTACGAGGACACATCGCTACTGAGTGGACAATTTGCTCTTTTTTAAGAAGCAATCATGATGCTTTGAGCTTATCAATCACAATATCATTGGCGTCACGATAGTAGACTCCAGCCATATCACTGATGATCGAATTATACTTTCACTCCAAATCGAGAACCTCAGTTTGAGTCAGGCCAAACTTTTTACCAGTCTGGAAATCGTCTTCACCAAACTCTGGTGCAGTATGTACGATACCTGTACCATCTGTATCAAGCACATAGTCAGCAGCATACACTTTGAAATCAAATCCTCCACCCTGCGGGTCCTCCTCCTTTATCAAGGAGGAACTTGATTGTAGGTAATCAAACGGTGGCTGATAACTCAATCCTACCAGGTCACTGCCCTTACATGTATAGATGAGAATATACTGACTTTGGTCTTTGTAATATTTGCTGATGAGGTTATGTGCGAGAATGTAGTATTCCTGCGTATTGATGTCATAGATCTGTGAGTAGTCGATATCAGCATTGACCACGAGAGCAAGATTTGCAGCGATCGTCCATGGAGTTGTCGTCCAGGCGAGGAAGTGAACTGGCGCATCAGCTTTCAAAGCAATTTGTTGCTCCTTGACAAGGGAGCTGTCCGTAGGACTGAGGGTTTGACCAAATAATCCCAATCCATACCAGTATATATCCACAAACTTCGTCATAATCTCCTGAGGATCATCGATAATTGTACCCTGAATATTAAGCTCAAATCCAAGCGTATTTTCACTTGCTTGAAGTCAAATATACTGCATCTGAGTATGCTCTTGAGGTTCTTGGATGGTTGGTTCTCATGAGATTTCAATTTCAAAGACTTCTATCTGAGTCAATCTGCCAAGATATACTGTCTTAATTGTTGAAGTTTTATTTTTTATTACAGCATCAACTCAAAGTTCTTCTTTAATTTCTCTTAATATTGTAACTTCAGCACTTTCTCACTTGTCAATTTTTCATCCTGGAAACATCCAGTAACCATATTTTTTATCTTCAAGATGAAGAATTTTCCCATCTTTCACAATAATTCCCATTGAAGCTCTTAGGAAACCATCCTCCGTATACTCAAACTCTCCTTTCCTCTCACTCTCCCCACTCTTGACTCTAAATTTGACTGTAATCGCAGGATCAGAAATATCTGCATAACTATTATCCAATGCGATTTCATAGTTGGAGATAGGTGTGTTGAGTTTGGTAGAATACAATGACACACGCTTACCCTTATAGACCATATTCTTTTCATACAGTGTCTTAAAGACCCGCATCACAGACTCCATATAGTCGTTGTCCATGGTTTTGTAAGCATTTTTGAAATCAACCCAACGCCCAAGATGATCCACATACCACTCCCACTGATCAGAGATCTCTCCTGTATACTCATAACATGCCTCGATAAACTTGTCGATACCATATTTCTCAATCTCGAGGTTTGAGTTGAGTCATAGCTTTGCCTGTACCTTCTGCTCGACATAGATACCATGACAATCCCATCCCCACACACGATCAATACGATGACCCTTTTGTGTCCAGAATCTCGTGACCATATCCTTGAGTGCACTACCCAAAATATGTCCATAATGAGGTAATCCAGTAATAAACGGAGGCCCATCATAAAAACGATATGGTTTATCTTCTGACTTAGTCTCAATGCTACGCTGGAAGGTATTATTATCCTTCCAGTATTGTGAAACCTGCTCCTCGATTTGGAAGAAATTTGGACTTGCTGCTACTTTGTGAAATTTCATGATGATAATAACAAGATCTGACTAAAAGAGTATTTGAATTGCTATCAAGATCATAATTGGCTCCTCTTGAGCTACTTATCAATGATAACCTTGTAGAAAAATGAAAATGCGATTTGAAGAAATAGACACTAAAAAACTATCAGTTATATTTCTTAAAACTATGTTCTATTCTGTTGTATCAATGTTGTTCACACATTCAAGATAAAGCCTTGCAAAAGATTATTATTTTACTAATATGTCAACTAATGGAAAAGTATGGAAATCAAGAAATCTCATACGCAGCAACAATGATTCCAAATCATGTTCAAGACATTGTGTCAATAATTTGATCACAATGATCTGATGCTATCGAGTTGCAGCTATGTAAGTTGTGAAATTCAGTATACAGTAAAAATAATACAGTAAAAATAATACATTAATCTCTTACCACCTATCATCCCCTCTTGACCTAGAAGACAATATGACTTACAAACGACATAAAGATGATCTACAGTGAGCACAGTGAGCAATAGATCTCATCATCAATCAACTTAAGCAACTAGTGACCCTGGACTTTATGCATATCCTCAAAAGAACAACAGACTCAAATAAAACTCAAGTTAGTATCTACTTTTGAGGACTTGCTAAATTAACCATATCATGACTGTGAGATAATCATGATTTTACTACTAAAGAATGATTTACTTATATTTTTGACTGAGTAAAACCTTGACCGAAAGAAGATAATTTGTGAATTTAATACTATTTAATAAATATAAATAATGAGCAAAATTAAATCTCTCAGCACAGAACTCAATGATATCTATAATTTGGATCAAAAACAAGCATGAGATTATCTCTATAGCTCTGTAGGACAACTTTTCGACGTATTTTACGAGCAGCGTAAAAAGTATCCCAAATATCAGCTTTTTGAATCAAAGACTTTAGACAACAAAGAGGTCTTACAAGCAAAGCCAATAGTATTTGTAGAGGGCAATATGCAATACATGATACCAGAAACTAAAGAAGATCTTATCGAAATAAGTAACCTATGCGCCAAGCACATCATATCCCAAACATGATATAATTCATGTGAAAAAATAGTGATATATAATCCAATAAACCATATTATTGTAAGTTTTAGGATCGTTCTCAGTGATGATTCTTGATCGTGAAGCAAATTAATTTATAGCTTCTGTCATCCAAATCATAAATTTAGCATTTTTGCAAAGTACAACTAACAATTGATCTCTACTATAACATCACTATCTTCTCACTATCGAGAAGGTTTTTTATTTGATGTTTATTTATAACATTTTTAGCTTCTGCGTCTTTTTTAGCTTCTTAAGCCTATAAAAATATGTTTAATACCTACCTCTCCCTCCTCAGAGAATATATTGCAATTCCAAGTATCTCCACCGATCCAGCATATCAGGAGTCGATCCAGCATTGTGCGCAGTGGCTACACACACTATTTGTCAAACATGGGTTTGAAAGTCAGATCATCACATGATACGGCAATCCTGTAGTATTAGCAAAATATTCCCCTCTCTGAAGGAGAGGGGTTAGGGGTGAGGTACTTATCTACGGCCACTATGATGTCCAACCCGCAGATATTACTGAATGACGAGCTCAAAGTCCTCGAGATATCCAGCTCACTGATGATAAGCTCATCGCCAGAGGCGCAATCGACAACAAAGGTCAACTCATGATCCATCTCGCGACAGTTCTCGACCTCATTGATCGCTGAGAGCTAGCATACAATATCATCTTTCTGATTGAGTGAGATGAAGAAACAGGATGAGGAAACATGTCTCAGCTGATCCAGGATTATGAACATCTACTCAAGGCTGACTTATGTCTTGTCTCCGATGGTGAAATGATCGGTCGCTCACAGCCTGTGATTGAGACTGGCTTCCGTGGAGGAGCAAATATGACATTACAATTACAAACTGCATCTACTGATGCTCACTCAGGCATCTATGGATGAATCCTCCCCAATGCAGCACATGAACTCAGTAAACTCATCAGCAAAATACATGATCATGAAGGTCAAACTCTCTGCCTGCATTCCCCCTGAGAAGGGGGACACGGCGTAGCCGAGGGGGTTTGTGAAAATCTTCTCCCCTCTCTGGAGGAGAGGGGTCGGGGGTGAGGATTACCTAACGTAGACGCTGAAATCCTCGCCAGCACTGGAGCCAAAACTCTCATCAAACCAGCGCATCTGGATAGCTATACTGTCACTGGTAATCTACCCACCATGCAAGTCACTGGTATTGAATCTGGTTATATGTGAGTATGATATCGCAATGCCGTCCCGTCTACTGCTAGCTGTAAAATCAACTGTAGATTTGTTGAGTGACAAAATCCTGCTGAGATGGTGAAGCTAATTGAAACTCGAATCAGTGAGCAAGTCCCCGAATATGTAGACCATACTATCAACTGGTCAGACTCGCGACCAGCGACGGTCATCAATATTGATAGTTCATGGATATCTCACACCAAAGCTATCTTGGAGCAAGTATTTCAGACTTCTGTGCCATACAAATATTGTGGATGATCGCTACCGATTGTCTGACTGTTACAACAGCTGTGACTTGTCTGCGTTATGATTCCACTTGCCAATCAAGACTGTCTCATGCATGGAGTCGGTGAAAACTTTGCGTTGGAAACATGTGAGAAATGATTAGAGTTTAGTCGTAGATTTTTCTCTATTCCTGCGTAGGGACCGGTGATGTAAAACGAATCCCCGTGGGACAGTAACCGGACCGATTATTCCTATTACAGCGGGTGGGTCGATAACCCACCCCCACATATATAATTTATCAATAAGTATTTATCATGAGAAAACCGTTTAAAAAATCAATTAGTCAGATCCCGCTTGAAGAAGCTCATGGAGGAACAGGAAGTCGTCAACTTCTTTTATCTAAAAGTGATCCTGTTTCAGTATACTTTGAAGCAATGACTAAAGGATATCTCAATGCTGGTGCTCAATTTGACTGGCATTTTCATGATCAAATTGATGAGTTTTTCTTAGTTACAAAATGATCTTGAACTATTGAATTTAGGGAAGATTGAGTAATAGAATATAAAGAATGAGATTTAATCTATATCCCATCCAATATTGAGCACAAAATCACCGCATTTGAAAAAAGTGATAATGAGTTCTTTTTCATTAGGTTACAAAGTGAGTAGTAAACTAAGTTTATCTTTATCATCTATCATAAAACCATGTACCAACCATCACAACTAATCCTCAAAAAATATGCAGATATTCTCATCAAATTTGCACTACGATCTGGCGAATGATGCAAACCATGAGACGTCGTACTTCTCCAAGTGCCAGAATGCGCGAGGCCAATGCTTTGACCACTTCAGCAGTCCGTACTCGAGGCGTGAGCTCATCCAATCATCCAATATCTTCCTGATTGACTATCAAGACCATTTTTTGAGCAGGCAAATGAAGAGCAAATAAGCTATGCACCTAGCGCCAGAATGCTATGAACAATTGCTGATGTTACACATACAGTGAGAATTTTGGCAGAACATGATAAGACGGAACTACAGTGAATCGATAGCAAAAAGATGATGTCCAGACTCCAAGCAATGCAATTTTACAAAAAAGCAATGTTTGCTAAAGAAGGTAAAGGCAAACTTACCTGGACACTAGCACTGTACGGAACTCCAGCCATGGCTGCAGAAGTGGGCACGAGCGAAGAAGAATACCGAGATCAAATCATCAAAGCATGCTATCTTGACTACTCTGATCCAATCACTGAACGAAAACAACTCTACACCCAGCTCGAGTCAGTCAGATCACGACTCAGCAATCTCAAAATCGAAAAGCTGCATGTGGTATGAGAAGATGCTGACTTATGGGTCAAGGTGGGTGCAGACCGTCAGTGGTTGGCTGGTAGTGGTCGTAATATTCCATCATTTGAATGTTTTGTATCACCAGACTGGAGAGGGACACAAGGGTGGATCAGATTTAACCAACCACTATACTATCAAAGTAACATCATCAAAGGGATCCAACTCTGGTTTGAAGATGGCAAAGTCGTCAAAGCTAGTGCTAGTGAAAATGAGCAACTGCTGCTGGATATGATAGCCGTACAAGATGCAGACAAAATCGGCGAATATAGTCTCACTGATCGTAGGATGTCTCGTATCACTAAGCTTATGGGTGAAACATTATATGATGAGAATATCTGATGAGAATATGGAAATACTCACCTTGCGCTTGGGTCAGCATACAAAGATAGGGCTAAATAGAAAATTTAGTGTGGCTAAATAACCTAGAAAACAGCATAATAGAGCTGTTATTTAGAACTAATTTAGCACAATGACTAAATGTTATG